>DATFUG010000230.1:0-17276 GCA_035261025.1 Steroidobacteraceae bacterium
GGAGCTCCCGCGGCGGGTGCGACGCGACATGGCCGGATTTATGTCTATCGGGAACGGTCGACCCGGCCGGTGTTTACGTTTGACGCGGACGAAACAGGCAGCGCCCTGGGCGAAATGTTCGTCTCGGTAGTCGGCGACGTCGACGGTGACGGCGTCACCGACCTCTATGGTTCCGACTGGATGAATGAGGGCCGCGGGCCGTCTACGGGGAGGGTCTATGTGTATTCGGGACGGACGGGCGAGAGACTGCTCGCGCTCACGGGCGAGAATGCCGGAGACGGCTTCGGCACCAGTCCGTCGATGGCGGGTGACGTCGATGGCGACGGGCACGCCGATCTGCTTGTTGGCGCCTGGCAGTACGCGAAGGTGGCGGTAGGGGCCGGCAAGGCGTATCTGTACTCCGGCAGGGACGCACAGCTGCTGGCCACTTTTACCTCCCGCATACCCGGCGATGCCTTTGGCTTTGATGCCGTTGGCATCGGAGACGTGGATCATGACGGCACGGCTGACCTGTTGATCACCTCAGGCTGGAGCGGCGTCAACGGTCATCATTCAGGCCGCGTGTTCGTCATCTCCTCCGGAATCTCGCCCAAGGCGCTGAATAGACGCTCCGATTGATCCGCTAGAGTGGGCGCCGTCTTTCAGCCACGCAGCCGGCTCCTTTGATACTAACATTATAGTTGACGATCGTTGCTGGACGGACTATCTTCTACTAACGTTGTAGTAGGGGCCCTTAATGAGCATTACCCTGACCAACCGTGAAGCCGACGTGATGCAAGTACTCTGGGACCAGGGTCCTTCCGTCGTTGCCGAGGTTCGCGCGCACTTGAGCGACCCCCTGGCCTACACCACGGTGCTGACGGTGCTGCGGATTCTGGAATCCAAGGGCTATGTGGGCCACACGGAGGAAGGGCGGGGCCACCGTTACTTCGCCAGCGTCGAGCAGCAGACGGCGCGCAAGAACGCCCTGCGCCATTTGACCGACAAACTGTTTCAGGGATCCAGCGAATTGCTGATGACGCATCTGGTTGCGGAGCAGCGCTTGAGTCCGGAACAGATCAGGCGTTTGCGTAAGCTGCTCGCCGCCCGATCGAACCGGGGCTCGCGCTGATGCTCACCTGGATGTTCGGGGCAATTGCGCCCGCCGCGGCGCTTTGTATGGCCGCGCTCCTCGCCGAGCAAGCGACGCGGGCCCGACGCCTGCCAGGGCGCTGGATCTGGGTCTTGGCCATGATTCTGTCGATCCTGCTGCCGGTACTGGGGCCCTGGTTGCCCGCGACTTCTCCCGTGCGGTTGCCGCTGCTGCAGTTGCCGCTGGCCGGTGTGCGTCCGGCCCTTGCGCTGCCGCCGCTGGATGCCCTGGGTCCTCCACTTTGGTTGGCCCTGTCGGTCGCCACACTCATAGGGTTCGCACTCAGTGCGCTGCTGGTGCAACACCGGTCGCGTGCGTGGCGCCGAACAAGAATTGGCGATGTGGAGGTCTACCTGGCAAAGGAAGCAGGGCCCGCCGTATTTGGCCTGTGGCAGCCGCACATCGTGTTGCCCGAGTGGTTGAGCAATGCTCAGGCGCACCAGCGCGAGTTGGCCCTAGCGCATGAACAATCTCACGTCATTGCCCGTGACCCGCAGCTGCTGGCCTGCGCGCTCGTACTGGTATCGATCATGCCGTGGAACCTGCCGCTGTGGTGGCAGTTGATCCGATTGCGCCGCGCCATCGAGATCGACTGCGACGAACGCGTGCTTCGAGCCGGCGGCGATCTCGTCGACTACGGCGAAACGCTGATCCAGCTGAGTCAGCATCAGTCGCGGTTTGCAGGTCTGATGGCGGCCACTTCCGAACCCCGGTCCTTTCTTGAACGGAGAATCCAGATCATGTCATCAGAAATATCGCGGTGGAGTCGCCTCGCGGCGGCACTGTGGATCTGCCTTGCAGTCGGCGCCGTTGCCGTTGCGACGGAATTGACGCCGCCGCCGGCCGGTGCAACGCCGCACGCGGCCCAGCCGAATTCTTCCGACGCAACGGCGGCACATGCGGCCAAGGTCGAGGCGGAAATCGCGGTGGCGCGGGCTCAGAAAGCGAAACAGGACGCCGAGGGTGCCGAGCACTCAGAGGATGCCGAGCATTCCGAGGATGGCGAGCACGCAGAGGACGCCGAAGAGGCTGCGGACGCCGAGGCAGCGGCGAAGGAAGCGATGCACGATGCCGATGAGCAGTTGGCCGCTGCAAATGAGGCGATGCATGATGCCGAGGAACAGAAGGCAGGCGCGATGGCCGCCAGGCGCGAGGCGGAGGCGGCTGAGCACGAAGCGGAGGTGGCCAAGCACGAGGCGGAGGCCGCCGCAGCCGAAGCGCACGCGAAGAAGCTGGCGGCTGAAGCTGCCGGATCGCGCTAAAGGAGTCGCGTGCTCGCGCTATGGGGCAGCCGCCGCAGAATGCCAATGCCAACCGGCGCGCCGAAGCCCAAAATCACCAGGGGCTACCTCCATAGCGGAGCGGATCGAAGCGGTCCGCCAGCATGAGTATCCAGGCCGTGGAACAGGTGCTAGGGATCGGATTGGCATACCAGCCAAATGGAATGAGATAGCGGCGGCTCGCATACAAATAGGGTTGTAGCGTCCCTGCACCGACATTGACCGCGTCCGGTGGTTTGCCCGGAAAGTCCGTGTGAAGGTATCGATCGGCCCGCAGCGCTTCAATGCCCCAAAGCATGTCGTGCTCATCCCTCATTAGGGATTGGACCATTGCCCGAGCTTCCGCTGAATGGTCGGTCCCGGGCGGCACGAATTGGTAGTGGTGGATCATGTTGCGGACCGCATTGATCGCGCCGGCCGTCCACTCCGTCGATAGCACGCCCTGCTGAAACGTTCCATCCGGGCGCAGGCCGTTCCCATCCTGGTCGGAATAGCCGACGCCCCAAAGAGTCGATCCGACACCGTATGCTCCCCAGCCCTTGACGGACTGCCAGAGGCGGTACGAGGCTCCAAATCCGAACCACTGATCGAGTTGGTCGGCTCCCAGGGCTGAGATTCCCCAGGTGTTGACGTCGACCGCCTTCGGTTCCCGTGTTGGCGCCCACGCGGTCCCCGCTTGCGGGTCCTCGGCCAGCCCGCCCACGATAAACTCACCGTCGAGCCAGGCGGAATTCCTGAAGAAATCGAGCAAGCCTTTCGTTGAACTCCCGCGCGCTGTGGCACCGCCGCCGATCATGATGTCGATGATCCCGAGCGCGGTCTGAATGGCGGACTGATCGGAGCGACTGAGGTCCTTCTCATTCGCTGCCTCCATTCGCAGTGTCTGTTGCAATACCCGGAGCCCGGCATAGAGCGAGAAGTTGTTCTCGACCGAGACCAGATGTGGATTGATGGATCCCTTGCCCTGATTCGGTGACGATCCGGAGGGCGCGTAATACACGCCCCCACTGGATGACTGCATGGCGGCAAAGGTGGGAAGGACGTGCAGTGCGTTCTGCACGCCCAGATCGTGGACCGGAACATACAGCTGCCGTTTGTCCCACAGGTAGTGAAGGTACGCCGCCTGCAGAGGCCCCAGAAGAAATGCCCAGGCGTTCTCGCCGGTCACCGGCTTCCAGTCGCTCCAGGTCACTTTCCCGGACTGATAGTCCGGCTGGTCGGCGGGTAAGCGGCTGGTCGCGACCAGCGAGGCGTAGCGTGAACCCATGAAAGGATCAGGTGAAAGCCAGACCGAAGAAACCATCCGGAATGCGTAGGCGCTCTGTGGGTCCGCGATCTCCTGGCCGTTGTACAAGAATGTGGATCGCGTGGTTACCGCGCGCACACCCGAGGCACCGGAAACGCCTTCGCTTAGCAGGCGGGTCTGGGCTGTCGCGAGGGCGTAAGCATCGTGGCTCGAACCACTCAGGTAGCCATGATTGACGTCTCCGAGCACGACCGCGATCTGCCAGGTCGCGGCGTCGTAGATGTTCGTGCCATTGTGTACGTCTACACGCTCGGTTTGCAGGTCGCCGGCGTGGCCCGCCTCTGGCGCGAGCGTGTAGTTCTGCGGGCTGTAGACATCCGTCACGGCACAGAAGTTGCCGGGCAGAGCGCAGACATAGGCGCCCCAGTAATCGGCGCTATCCAGGAAACTGAAGGGCAGTTTCAGTCCAGCCAACGAACCCGTGTTGACGTTGTGGAGGACGCCGCCACGCGCGTCGCGTTCGCTGACGAGAAAAGCATAAGTGGCCTCAAGATTGGGAGTCCCTTCCTGCCCTGACGCTTGGAGCGGCAGTCCGCACGCCACCGCCGCCGGAATCATGAGCCAGGCCATTGTCGTTCTGTCTGCCATGGATTAATCCTGCAACTGCGCTAGGCTTTTCTTGGGACGGCAAACCGCGACGGCGTCCACTGCTTCACTGCCGCGGAACCGTGCAGACGGGTTCCATTCGCCGCTCGCTGCACGCTCCAGCCCATGCGCTGCAACGTCCGCCATACCGAGCTTATCGACAGCCGCACGCCAAACTCGCGCTCTATCAGTCTCCTGATCCGGGGCAGTGTCCACCCTTTTGAGGCAATCGCCACTGATCCTGCCTTGAGGCGCTTTCCCAGCTGCTCGAGTTGCTGATCCGTGAGTCGTGGAGGACGGCCAATCCGCGTCGCTCTACGCAGGCCGCGCAATCCGTCCTCCTCGAGCAGCCGGCTCCAGCGCATCACCGATTGACGAGATGATTCGACCCACCGCGCCACCTCAGCCGGTCGTACGCCCCGGCGCAGCAACTCGGCCGCCAGCCGTCGCCGTCGTTCCAGTTCCTTGAGCGTCTTCGGGTCTCGCTTGGTGCCCATTCTTTGCCGCACGGCCGCCATCAACGGCGGTGTCACGCAATTACGAAAGTATAAGTCAATCGCGCGCCGATGTCAGGCCTTGGCGAAGAATGGAAGAGAGCTGCGAGATCACACGGACGCGAGAATGGGAGCCGACCGCGCCAGGCTCGGGCGGAACACTCCATCCACGTCGGGGTCGTACCGCCTGCTATGCGGGCTGCCGGCACTCGCAGATCAGCACCGTTCCGCCGTTCTCCCTGGCACCGATCGAAAGCTGTGCGTCAATCATCTCGGCCCGGTGGCGCATGATCTTGAGGCCAAGGCCGGCAGACTCCGTCGCCTGCGGTGTGAATCCGCTGCCATCGTCCGAGATCTCCAGCCGTACCGTCCCGGGCTGCACATCGATCGTTAGCTTGATAGAGCGCGCCCCGGCGTGTTGCAGCGCATTGGTCAGGCCCTCCTGGGCAATGCGGAACAACTGGTCCGACGCGGGCCACCGCAGGCGCATCGGGGCGGCCTCGATCGCTTCAAATCGCAATGCGGCGCCGCCGGAGTCGTCGTAGCGGTCCACCAGGTCGTGCAGGGCCTGGACAAGGCCGCCGTGCGCCTCGCTCAACGGCGCCAGGCCCTGGGAAATGCCGTGGCAGGTACTGATCGTCCCGCTGGCAAGCGTAGAGAGTCGGTCAAGATCATCCGTGTTCGGCTGGTGGCCCTTGCGCGCCGAGGCCGCCAGGCCCCGGGCGAGGAGCGCAACGCTCATGAGCTCCTGGCCCAGCTCATCGCGAATCGCCTGGCCGAGCCGCTGCTGCTCCTCGTGAATCGCCGCGGCGAGGGCCTGCTCGAGGCGCTTTCGCTCCGTAATATCCTCCGCAACGCCGAGGACGCGGCCGACCTCGGCTCCCTTCTCGGTGGGGACGGCGCGGGCGACCACCCGCAGCCAGTGCTGCACGCCGTCAATACCCGTCAGCGGGACCTCGATATTGAGTTCGGACCCCTGCGCGACGGCCGCCGCGCCTGCGTCCAGACGCGCGCGCGTCGCCTCGTCGTAGAACGCCGCACGTCCGATTTCCTTGAATCGATCCAGAGTACAGCCGTACACCCGTTCAAATCCGTTGCTCACCCAGCTCGGGTGCGGCTGCCCGTCCTTGACTACGCCCTCGAACACAAACCCTGGCACGAGATTGGCGATGGTCCGATAGCGGGACTCGCTGTCGATGAGCTGGCTCTCTGCCTGCTTGCGGGCGGTAATGTCCTGGATCTGCGAGACGAAATACAGCGCCTTGCCGGCATCGTCGCGCACCAGCGAGACCGATAGCAGGACCCAGACGATGTGACCATCCTTGTGAAAGTATCGCTTCTCCATGTCGAAGTGCGTTCGCGACCCGGCCACCATCTCTCGCACGTACTCCAGGTCGGCACCGAGATCCTCCGGATGCGTGATGGCCTGAAATGTCGTGGCCAACAGTTCCTCGGCCGTATAACCCACGATCCCGCTCAACGCGCGATTGACGCGTATCCACCGGCCATCGATGCCCACCAGCGCCATGCCGATGGCGGCAAACTCGAACGCGCCGCGGAAGCGCTGTTCACTCTCGCGCAGGGCCGTTTCCATGCGCCGGCGGGCGTCGATGTCGACCGAGATGCCCGCCAACTTGCGCGGCGACCCGTCAGGCGAACGCTCGATCACCCGGCCACGGTCGAGCAGCCATTTGTACTCTCCGTTTGCTGCCCGCATACGAAACTCCGACTGGAAGAAGCCGGTGCTGTCGGCGGCATTGCCGGCCAGAGTGCGCTCGAGTACGCCAATATCGTCGGGATGGACATCACTCAGCCACGCCTCCGTGCGCTGCCGGGCCTCGGCTTCGGTCAACTGGTAGCCCTGGGTCTGGTGCCAGTAAAGGTTGCCGGTGACGCGATTGCTGGGCACGTCGTATTCCCACACGGGCAGGCGCGCCGCGTTGACCGCGACTTCATAGCGATCCTCGGCTGCGCGCAGGGCCGATTCCATCTTTTTCTTTTCGTCGATTACGAAGCAGACGCCGACGAAGCGTTGCGCCATCCCGTCGGCGTCGCGCGCAGTTACCCGGCCGCGCTCGTGCAGCCACGTCCAGCGTCGGCTGCGGGTCAGGATCCGATACTCGACGGCATAGTGCTCGGTGACACCCCGCACGGCGTCGTCGTACTTCTTGGTGTAATGCTCGACATCGTCAGGATGGATCTTCTCGAGCCAGGGTCGGTCCTGGCCAGGTCCAGGAGCTGAATCGATGTCGAAACGTTCGTGCCAGTTGTCGAGCCAAACGCAGTGGCCGTCATCGCCGCTTTTCCAAAGGCCGACATCCGTACCCCAAATGGCCGCTCCGAGCCACGCATCGGTGGTCCGGCGTTTCTCGGCCTCGCGCTGTCGCTGGATGACAAATGCCGCCAGGAACGACGCGAATTGGATGAGATCAATCTCGTGCGCCGACGGGGTCCGCCGTTCGCGGTAATAGAGCGCGAGCGTGCCGAGCAGGGTGCCCGCGTCGTCGAGAACCGGCACCGACCAGCAGGCCCGAAGGCCGTGCGACAACGCGATGCGCGCATATCCGGCCCACAGGCTGGAATGTTCGACGTCCTCGACGACGACCATCTCGCGACGGGCCGCCGCCGTTCCGCAGGAGCCAATCCCGTCCGCAATGTCTACCGGACCGATGGCCTCCATGTACGCCGCGGGCAGGCTCGGAGCCGCCCCGGATAGCAGCAGCCGGCCCGTCGGGTCGACGAGCAATACCGTGCAATGCAGTCCGTCGGCCCAGGATTCTACGTAGGTTGCGAGTCCGTCGAGCAGCACATTGAGGGGTGCTGCGGAGTCCAGCAATGCGAGCAACCGGACCTGCGCACGCAGCGCCAGCGGCTGCGACGCTGACGCCGGGGCACGGCGCACAATCGCATCGACAGTGGCGATCCAATCGCCCGGCGCCGTTGCGGAACGCATACGAAACGCCTCGTTCGGCATGGATTTCCCTGTTCCCCTTTAGGTTCGAATTCTGGAAAGACACGAGATCGACCCTGTCGCGACCGAATCAGCACAGGCTGCGTCGAGCGCTCGCGCTCGCAGCCGCCCTTTTAATTTTCGGTGCGTCGGGCGCGCCACTGTAGCGATTGGGCATTTGCACAGCAACCAGCGGGCACGCCCTCAATAGGGTCAGTGGTCGGATTCAGGCCAGATTAGGTTAAATCCATCGGGTGCCACGGCGGGGGCAGGGTTGCCTATATCCCGAACGCCCGGCGCAGGAACTCATCGCTCTTGCGCAGCATCTCGGTGCGCGCGCCGGAGTCCTCAAGCGAGTGATCCAGATTGTCCCAGGTCACGAGCTCGTGCGGAACCTCGGCTTTTTGCAGGCTTCTCGCCATGTGTTCAGATTGGGCGATCGGCACGTTGCGGTCGAGTGCACCGTGGAACAGCAGCACCGGAACCTTGATCTTGCCCGCGTTCTGTGCCGGTGAACCGGCCCGTACCTGTGGTCCCTCGCCGATTTGCTGTTTGACCAGGTCGTAGTCGCTCCAGTCTCCCTCTTCTTCCTTCAGTTCGTTCAGGTCCGTGACCGGCGCGATCGCGACCACGGCCTTGAATACCCCGGAATCGGTGACAGCCGCCTGCAGGGCCGCGTAGCCGCCATAGGACCAGCCAACGATGCCGAGCTTGCCCGGGTCTGCAATGCCCTGGGCCACCAGCCAGCGGCCCGCATCCAGGACGTCGCTGATGGCCGTTTGCCAGGACCGAAATCCGTTCTGTTGGTACCAGGCGTCGCCGTAGCCGCTCGACCCGCGGAAGTTCGGTTGCAGCACGGCATAGCCACGTGCGGCATAAAACTGCGCCAGCCAGTCAAACCCCCACTCGTCGCGAGCGCCCGGTCCACCGTGCGGCATCACGATCGCGGGCAGGCCCTTCGCGGTTCCGGCATTCGGCGGCAAGGTGAGGTAGCCGGGAATACTCGTGCCATCGCTGGCTGAGTAGGTGATCGGCTTCACTTTGGCGAGCTTGACGCCCTCCAGCTCGTCCCGCGCCACCAGAAAGGTGTCCAGATGGTGAGTCTGACGATCCAGGAGGTAGTACACGCCCGGATCGTCGTCACGCGAGGAAAACAGGAGTAGTTTCCTTTCATCCACACTCGAATCTGCGATCCACACCTTGGATTCGGAAGCCAGCGCATTGGAAATGGTCGTCGTGATCTTGTCGATCTCCGGATCAAAGTAAACAACCGTGCGATAGTCGGTCGCATAGGAAAGGCCAACCACGCGGTAGCGCCTGCCGATCTCGATCAGACCGTCAATGTCGACGTCGGGTCTGGAAAATATGAGCTCCTCGCGCATCGAGCCGTCCAGCGCCAGTGAATAGAGCGCCTGGCGTCCGTCCTTTTTCCTGAGGCCGTAGGCAATGTTGCGATCGTGATCGACGGCCAGCGGCGCAAAGCCGTTGCGCTCGACGTAGTTGTAGTTGCCCAGTTTCTGCCAGTCGCGGGAATCCCGCGCGCGGTAGTAGTAAACCGTGACGCCGGTGTCCTGGTTGCCCGGGCCGGGCACGTTCATTCCCATGATGCGAACCGTGCCGCGCCCATCACTGAGGTAAACCACGGCGTCCCGGCGGGGTGGCTCTACGGTGCGGCTGGCCAGCGTGCGCGTGTCGAGCAGGTCGACGCCCAGTCCTTCCGCGGTGGAAGCGATACGTGTGCCGGTGTGATCGTCCGGCAGGTAGTGACGGCTCATCAGGACGGCCCCGTCCTGGTCCGGCAGCCAGTCGATGACTGTGCCGCCACCGAGCTGCAGACCCCGGGTGTACAGGTGAGCCTGCGTACTCAGCAGCTTCAGATTGCTGCCGTCCGCATTGACGGCAATCTGGCGTGTGAAGGGCAGGAGTCCTTGCGCCGAGCGGGCAACTCCGTAAATGCCGCAGGCCAGGCGGTCGTTCGACACCCAGTGGCAGCGGCTCAGTCGCTCCGGCTTGCCGCTCGCGACGAGTACGGGCTTAGCCTTGGCGCCTTTTTCCAGACGCAGGGTATACAGCGCCGATCCGAGGCTCTGGCTCGGCGCGACGTAGGCGACCGTCATCCCATCGGGCGAGAGACTGAGGTCAGCGACACTCTGGCGTGCGCCGAAAGCGACCGCGGCGTCGAAGGCCTTGTTGTCTTGCGCCAGGGTGGGCGAGACCAGCTGGGCGAGGGCAACGACTAGAATTGACCGCAACAACATGCCTGTCTGCACCGATTTGCTAGCGCCTGGGGCGCCTCGACTCTACCGCTCGCCACCTGCTTTTGCCACCCATAGGGCCGCCAAATCTGGGTAATCCCGTCGCGCAAAATGGGTAGTTCTGCCGATTTGAACTGAACTCCGCCGCGGCACGATTCTCCCCGCCCGATCTATCCAGCGGGCAGGGAGATCGCAAGCATGAGCCGCTACCTGATCGAAAGAGATTTTCCCGAGGGCCTGCACATTCCGCAGGACGAGGTGGGCGCCCGCCTGTGCCGGCAGGTGGTCGAAAACAACGCCGAAGATGGCGTGACCTGGGTTCATTCCTATGTCACGCCCGATAGCAGGCGCAGCTTCTGTGTTTACGACGCGCCGACGCCCGAGGCGGTCCGGCGCGCCGCCGCCCGCAACAAGCTGCCAATCTCGCAAATCACCGAAGTCCGCGTGCTTGATCCCTATTTCTACAAATAGCCTGCCGGCAGCGCCCGGCCAAGGAGAATGCCATGACCAGTCTGCACCATTTGAGGACCGGCGCTGCCGCGCTGGCCCTGCCGCTCATCGCCCTGGCGATGGGACTGCCCGTTCAAGCCACTGCGGCCACCAGCCTCGTCGCGCCGGCTGGCGCGGAATCGATCTTCAATCCCTCGCCGCTGATCAGCAAGGTGCGTGCAGCGACCGCACGCTACAAGGACATCAATGTTGCGACCGCCGAAGGATTCGTACAGGCGACTCCCTGCGTCAGCGGTCCCAATTCCGGAGCCATGGGCGTCCATTTCGTGCTGTTCGACCGCGTGACGAATGGCGTCCTGAGTGCGGACCAGCCCGAATCGCTGATCTACGAGCCGATGCCCAATGGCGCCATGCGCTTCGTCGGGGTCGAGTTCATCGTGCTGGTCGCCACCTGGGAGAGCATGCATCCAGGTGGCGGTCCGCCCGCCCTCGACGGTCACCTGCTGAATCTCGTCAGCGCGCCGAACCGCTACGGCTTGCCGGCGTTCTACGAGATGCACGTCTGGGCGTGGGAGCGCAACCCGGTCGGCAGCTTCGCCGACTGGAACACGCACGTCACCTGCGAACAGCAGCCGAGCAATTGAGTTACACCACCTGCCAATGGAGATACCCATGAAATCGCTGATCCTCGCCGTGTCCGTAATGCTTTGCGCTCCGGCGTTTGCCGCGGATGCGCCCTCACAGGCCGGAACGATGGTGGCAAAGGCCTCGACCCACCGCTATCTGATCGAACGGACGTTTCCGGCCGGCGCCCTGGCGGGCCTCGACGCCGCCACCAAGGAAAAGGTCAACGCCAACAATGCCTCGGTCGGTGTGCGCTGGGTGCGCTCCTACGCCAACGCCGACAAGACGAAGACGTACTGCATTTACGAGGGCCCGAGCGAGGCGGCGGTTCGCAAGGCCGCGGCGCTCAACGCCCTTCCGGTGGACAGCATCACGGAAGTGCCGGTGACCTTGCTGCCGAAGTAACGGCGGCAGATCGGGGCCCGGCGCCGTCGCGGGCGCCGGGCCCTCGATCTGTTCAGGCCTCGTCAGGCTTGCGGCGTGTCAGCGCGATGGCAGCGGCGCGCGATGGCACGCCAAGTTTCGCCAGGATCGCCGAGACATGATGATCGATTGTCTTGGTGGAGACGAACAGGCGCCGCGCAATCGCTGCATTGCGCAGGCCCTCGCTCATCAGCGCGAGGGTCTCCGCTTCGCGCCGCGTGAGACCGTGGGGATGATGCCGGGTGGATTGCAGCAAGCCGCGCGGCAGATCGCGGACACCCTTGGCGCGCATCCGCTGGCGCAATGCCTTCGCCGCAGGCGCCGCCCCAAGCTGCCCGAGAATCGCGAGTGCTTCGCGCTGCTCCGCATCGGTTCCATGCCAGGCGAGCAGGCTCGCGTGCTCATACGGGCAGCCCAGTTCCTTCCAGGCCTGCGCCGCGCCGCGCCAATCGCCCGAAATCTCCCGCGCATACGGCTCCGCGATGTCCGGCAATGGCCCTTCGAGAGCATCGACTCGCCACAGCCAGGCCGCGAGTTCGCCGTTCATGCGAGGATCGGCCCGTTGTCGCGAGAGTTCGAAGGCGGGCAGCACGCCGCGAACGACGGCGGCGCGGTCGCCCGCGAGCCACGCCGCCTCGGCGCATGCGGCGGCGAGCATGCCGGTCCGCTGCAGGACCGGTTTAGGGCCGGCGAGCGCCTGGGCTTCCTCCAATGGTCCGTGCGCATCCGGGTCACCGCGGCGCATTCGCAGGTGCCCGAGTGTCCGCAGTGCAGGAATGCGCGTGTTGGGCGTGGTGCGAGGATGGCGCAACACGGCCTCCACGTCCTCACCCGCGCCATTCCAGTCGCCCTGCTCGAATCTCATGCGCGCGCGGTACGCAAGTATGTAGGGCCCTGTGTAATCCAGGTCGTGCGCATCGCAGTAGGCCAGGCCCGCGCGAAAATACCCGGTTGCCCGGTCATACTGACGGTGTGAGACGGCCATGGCGACAAAGTCGGTGTAGGTACTGGCTACCTGTTCCTGCTGGCCGCCGTCCAGAGCCAATTTCAGGCTCCGTTCGAGATCCGCCCACCCTGAGACATCGCCGCCGATGAGTCGAACGAGGCCCAGCGTATGCAACGCATCGCCCAGAATCCGGTCATTCGCCCACTGTTCTGCGAGTCTTATGGCCTGATGCGCCCAGCCAATCGCCGAATCCGCCTCGTGAGCTTCCATGTCCAGATCCGCACGGTCGCAGTAGGCCATCGCCAGCTCGGGGCTCGGTGGGAGCGATTCGAGCGTAGCCACTGCGTCGATGCCATACTGGCTCGCTTCTTCATGCCGGCCCGCGATCCAGCTCAAACGGGACATCCAGCGTAGCGTATCGCCTTCCTTGATGCGCTGACCCAGTGCACGCCAGACTTCGAGCGCCGCGCGTCGCGCACTGATCGCCCGCTCGATCTGGCCGGTCAGGTAGCACTCATAGGAAAGCAGGTCCTGCAGACGGGCGCGTTCCTCCGCAGGAAGTTCCCCGGCGTACTGGAGTGCAATCTGATAGTGCGAGGCCGCTTCGCGGTGGGCGCCCACTGACGCGGCCTGCGCGGCAGCGAGGGGCGCATAGCGCAATACCTCCGCTGCCTTGCGTGCGCCATCGGCGTGATGGGCGAGTCGCGCGGTGGAGGTGCCTGGTTGCAGCGCCAGTGTTGCGAGTACCCTGCCGTTCAGGAATTCCCTGCGCGACTGAGACAGGGAATCCTCGAGCGCACGCCGCGCCAGCTCGTGGCGAAAAGCGAGCGCACCGTCCGCGTCGCGGACCATGCCGATGCCCAGGCAGCCTTCGATGCTCGCTTCGTCCGGCGCGACGGCGCCCGCCAGCAGCCAGCCCTCTGTTTTTCCGGGGACGATGCAGGCGAGTTCCGCAACTTCGCGCGCGCCGGCGGAGAGCCTGGCGGCGCGCGCCAGCACGGCATCACGCAACGTGGCTGGCACCGTGCCCGTCGTCGCGGCGAGCGCCTCGGTTACGAAGAAGGGGTTGCCACCGGTGATGTCATGCAGGCCCTTTGCCAGCCGACCCGCCTGACGGGCAAGCTGGGCGACGGCCGGCTCGGACAGCGGTGATAGCGTCAATCGGTGGGTGCTCACGCGCGGCAGATCGCCAATGACGACCCGCAGCGGATGACGCGGCCCGACCTCGTCATCCCTGAAGGTCACCGCCAGCATGGAGTGCGTGCGGTTGATGCGGCGGCCCAGGTACTTGAGTAGATCGAGCGTGGCCTCGTCTGCCCAGTGCAGGTCTTCAAATACGACCAGGGTCGCAGCCCGCTCGAGCGCGTCGAGCGCGGCCGAGAAGATCAAATCGCGGTTTGCGCCGGAGGTAATGGCCGCCAGCAGCGCGCCCTGCGTCTGGCGCGCGATGTCATGGAGCGGTGCGAGCGGCCGGGGAGTGAACAGCGCGTCACAGGCTCCCCATAGGACACGCTTGTCGGGCAATAGACGGGCGAATTCCTGCAGCAGTGCTGTCTTGCCTATGCCGGCCTCGCCGCCCACCAGCACGATGCAGCCACCGAGCTTGGCAGCCGCGTCGAGCCATGCACTCAGATCGGCGAATGATCGCTCACGCTCGAGCAATTCCATTCAATGCGTCCCTTTGAAAAGGGCGGGAGGTGGCCCGGGGTCCTGCAGGCAGACTGTGTGCGCTTACGTACGTAGCGCAATTCAGGATTGCTGTATAAACGCGCGTGCGGCCTTCTTGGCTTTCTTGGCGGCGCGCTTTTCGTCCAGTGTCTTGGTCGGCTTCTTCTTTTCCTGCTTCTTCTGATTCATCCCTTTGCTCATGGTGGTTCTCCAGTTAGTTTCCAGTCAGTCGACCAACACTTTACGCCAACAGCGGCAATACTAAGTACTTTCCGCCATGTTCCTGGTCGGCGTGAACTGATGAGTCTATCTCCAGGACCTCAACAGTCTGATGCCGGAGAGCTGCCGGCCGGGAGCGGGATGTCCAAGAAGATCAACATAGCCCTTTTCGGTGTGACCCTGCTGATGCTGGGAGCACAGCACACCCAGGCCGACGAGATCAGCCCCGAGGCGCAGAGCGCCGCGCAGCACGCGGCCGTAACGAATTGCGCCACCTGTCATGGACCGCAGGGAAGGAGCGTCGTGCCGATGTTCCCGTCGCTGGCCGGCCAACATAGAGGTTATCTGGCCGCGCAGCTCAAAGCCTTCAAGTCGCAGACGCGCGGTGATCCGGACGCAATGGGTTACATGTGGAGCTTGGCCGCACCGCTTGATGAGAAGATGATCGAGGCGCTCGCGGCCTACTACAGCGCCCAGGCGCCGGGCCATGGCCGCGCGGGCGACGCGGCTGAGATTGCCCGTGGCGCAGAAATCTACGCCAACGGCATCGCCGCCGAGGGTATACCGCCGTGCATCAGCTGCCATGGCCCCGGAGCGGCGGGCAGCGAGGCTTTTCCGCGGCTTGCCGGCCAGCATGCGCAATACGTGCTGAAGCAGCTGCGCTCCTTCCAGAAGAACCTGCGCAACGTCGCTGTGATGCACGGCGTGGCCAAGGAGCTGCAGGGCAAGGAGATGAGCGCGGTGGCGGCCTATCTGGAGTCACTAGGCAGCGCTTGATCCGGACCGCGCCGCGCGGTCTACTACGCGGCATGAGTGAAGAATTCGAAGTGCAGGGTCAGCACGAGCACGCCGTGGAACACGCCGCGCATGCGGATAACCTGGGGCGCAACGTCGCCCTGTTCACGGCCGTACTGGCCACAATCGGCGCCATCATCAGCTACCAGAATTCCGGCAGCGAGTCCCTCGGCCTGGAGCTCAAGAACGAGGCGATCCTCAACAAGGCCGAGGCCTCCGACCAGTGGGCCTATTACCAGGCGAAAGGCATCAAGGAAGTCGTGGTGGGGCATGCGCCCGCACAGAACGCGGCCGAACGAGCGGCGTTGGCCGCGGAAACCAAACGCTATGCGGACGAGAAGGCAGACATCCAGAAGGCGGCCCGGGCCTTCGACGCCAGGGCGCAGGCCGCCGACGCGGCCAGTGCCCGCGCCTTCGAGCCGCACCACCATCTGGCCCAAGCACTCGCGCTGGTGCAGGTCGCCATCGCCCTGGCGGCGCTGACCGTACTGACGCGACAGCGCTGGCTGCTGGGGTTCTCCGGATTGTGTGCCGCCACCGGCATCAGCTTCTGGATCGCCGCCTGGTTCTGACAGCGGGCCAGCGGCTCAAGGCTTTTTCAGAGGCAAGGCGAGCAGGGCCGCCACGAGCGTACCTAGCAGCTCCCGGAGCGGCGCCGCCCGCTCCGCCTCGTAAGCCGTCCCGGATTCATTCATATAGGCGCATTGGGCCAGCTCGATCTGCACCGCGTGCACGCCGAACGCGGGCTGCCCGTAGTGACGGGTGATGTAGCCACCCGTAAATCGCCCATCGAAGATGTGGGACCAGCGAGTCTGGACGCTGAGGCGCGCGCGCAGCGCCTCCGTGAGTGCCGGGGTACAGGCGCTGCCCTGGTTGGTACCCACGTTGATGTCCGGCAGGCGGCCGTCGAACAGCCGGGGCACGATGCTCCGAATCGAGTGCGCATCCAGCAGCAGTGCGTAGCCAAATCGATCGCAAGTCTGCGTGAGCAGGCCGTGCAGCGCGTCATGGTAGGGTTGCCAATATTGGGCCCGGCGTCGTGCGATCTCCGCACCGGCAAGCGCGGCATCGCCGGCCAGGTAGAGCGGCTCGCCGGCAAAGCTCGAGGTCGGACACAGACCGGTCTTCGGCGCTGCACTGTAGAGCGCAGCGTCGTCGGGCGGGCGGTTCAGGTCGATCAGATAGCGGGAGTATTGCGCGATCAGCATCGTGGCGCCGTGCGCGGGCGCAAAATCATAGAGTTTGGCCACGTGCCAGTCGGTGTCGGGCAGGGTGAGCGCCAGCGGCGTGAGCCGCGGCGCGAGCTGTTCGGGAATTGCAGTTCCGGCGTGCGGCACGCTGATGATCAGCGGAGTGCTGCCTGGCACCACGACATGCGTGGCAGCGTCCTTCCCGGCCAGGTGCATCGATCGCCTATCCGGCTCCGGCACTACCATGGCCCAGCAGTTCCGGCGCCACGTGCCTGCGCAGGGCGCCGCTGATGATCAGCGCGCGCGCCGCTTCGATGTCCGGGGCAAAGTAACGGTCGTGCTCGAGCCGCGGCACCTTCTGCCGCAGCAGGCGCAGCACGCTCTCGAGCGGGCGAGAACTGCGCAGGGGGCGGTGGAATTCCAGTCCCTGCGCGGCCGCGAGCAGTTCGACGGCGATGACGCCGGCAGCGTTGTCGGCCATGCTGAGCAGGCGGCGCGCGGCATAGGTGGCCATGGACACATGGTCCTCCTGGTTGGCCGAGGTCGGAATGCTGTCAACGCTGGCTGGATGCGCGAGCGCCTTGTTCTCCGCGACAAGTGCCGCCGCGGTGACCTGCGCCACCATGAAGCCGGAGTTCAGGCCGCTGTGGGCGACCAGATAGGCGGGCAGCCCGCTCATCTTGGTATCGACGAGCAGCGCGATGCGCCGCTCGGCGATCGAGCCCATCTCGGCGACGGCAATGGCCAGTTGGTCGGCCGCGAAGGCGACCGGCTCGGCGTGAAAGTTCCCGCCCGAGAGCACATCGCCATCGCGCGCAAACACCAGCGGATTGTCGGTGACCGCATTGGCCTCGCGCAGCAAGGTCGCGCTGGCCGTGCGCACCAGGTCCAGGCACGCTCCCATCACCTGCGGCTGGCAGCGCAGTGAATAGGGATCCTGCACGCGCGAGCAGTCCAGG
>DATFUG010000231.1:0-14501 GCA_035261025.1 Steroidobacteraceae bacterium
ACCGGCGCCGCAAGCGCGGTGGCCACCTGTGGGCGAAGACGCGCTTCCTGAGCGCGCAGCTGACCGCCTGCCTGGAAAACGGCCTCTGGCTGCGCCACGCCCGCACCGCCAATGAACTCGCCACTCGCCTGGCGCAGGGACTGGAAAGCCGCGGGATCGCACTGATCCAGCCCGTCGACGCGAACGAAGTCTTTGCCGCCGTCCCCGCGCCGCTGATCGCGGCACTGCGTGCGCAGGGCTTCGAGTTCTACGAATGGCCGGCGCCTCCCGGCTTCGGCTTGCCGGTCGTGCGGCTGGTCACGGCCTTCGACATGCGCGAGGCCGACGTCGATGCCCTGCTGGCCGCAATCAGGCCGGTCGCGTGAGCGTGGCCTGAGTCTCCGCCTCGTCGCCACCCGTTCCCTTGAGATTCAACGTCAAGGTGGCGGCGGCCAACATCAGCGCAAGTGTGAGCAGGAACAGCAGCGCCGCCGCGCGCAGTACGCGCGCGCCGGACACCGCGTGCCCCGCCCTCGCGGCCCCGCCGCCGATGATCGCCGCACACACCGACAGGAACCCGCAGGTCACGGCCGCGGTGAACAGCAGCATGACCCCATCGGTAATCGGTGCATCGATGTAGGCAAACCAGGCGAAGCCCGCGCCGAGCAGGGCCAGGGTCAATCCGGCGAGGCCGCTCCGCGGGACTGCTGGCGTCACCTGCGCCTCATTCATGTCCGGGTCCTCGGTCACGGCTTCAGGTCTCCTCGACCCATCGTGCCATCAGGCGCTGCAGCACGGCCAGCAGGATCGGTCCGATGAAGATACCCGCGATGCCGAAAGCCAGCAGTCCGCCGAGCACGCCGCCGAGCACCAGCACGAAGGGCAGCTTGGCGCCGCGCTGGATGAGCCAGGGCCGCAGCAGGTTATCGCCGATCGACAGCAGCCCGGCCCACACCGCAAGTACCACGCCCGCGGCCACCTGCTGATGCCACATCAGCCAGAGCGCCGCGGGCACCAGCACCGGCAACGGACCGATCTGCATCACCCCGAGCATGAACATGAGTGAAGTCAGCACGCTGGCCGCAGGGATGCCCGCGATCCACAATCCGCAGCCGCCCAGAACGGATTCGAGCAGCGCCGTGAGCACAACGCCCGCCGCGATCGCGCGCATCGTCTGGCCCGCCAGCACCGCACCCTCCTCGGCGCGCGTGCCGCCCACGCGGCGCGCCAGCCGCCGCGCCTGCCGGGCCAAGGTTTCGCCGTGCAGATAAAAAACCGCGACCAGCACCAGCGTCAGCAGGAACTGGAGGGTAATGCTGCCGAGCGTGCCCACGTGCTGGCTCAGCCACAGTGCCGTCGCGCCGACGTAGGGCCTGATGTAGGCCGCCCAGTGATCCGGTCCCTGCGCGACGGCCTGCTGCCACTGCGTCGCGAGTTGCGTGCCGTAGGGCAGGCGCGCCAGCCACGCGGGTGGTCCCGGCCAGGGGCCCGCCAGCAGCCGGTTTCCCAGATCCCTTAATTCCGGCAGCCGCGCCACGAGGGTGCCCAGCAGCAGCAGCACCGGCCCGATCACCGCGACCAGCAGGCTGGAGCTCATGGCCACGATCGCGAGGCTGCGCCGGCCCGCGAACAGTTTTTGCAGGCGCAGCATGATCGGCCAGGTGGCCACCACGATGATCGTGGCCCACAGGATGGCCGGCAGAAACGGCCGCAGCACGGCGAGCGCACCCATCACCAGCGCCAGCACGCAGGCCAGCAGGATCGCATTGCTGATCAGATCGGAGCGGTGGACCTGCATGAATCATCCGTCCCAGGTGTGCGGCGTGGGCTGCACTATAAGGCAGGGCGCTTCGGCGCGCCCGCCCGAGCCGCAGACGGTGGACGCGAGGCGCGCTTGTGGAAGTAGATGCGGCCCGCGGCCCAGCGCACGGGCGCGCTCGCCAGCGCCATGTTGAAGAGCCAGTCGCGCTGCAGATGATCGAAGCCGAAGCGCAACAGTCGCTTGAGGCGAAAGCGTGGGTAGCGGCGCACGAATGAGCGCTGTGGATCAGCGCTGCGGCCGCCCAGGAATTCTGCCACCGCGTGACCGGCCGCGAACCCATGCACCAGGGCCGTGTGAATGCCGCCCGCCGTCACGGGCGAGACCAGTCCCGCGGCGTCCCCGACCAGCAGCGCGCGCGGCATCGCCAGGGGGTGTACCAGGCCACCACACGGAATGAGTCCGGCTCTGATTCCATCGGGACGCAACGCGCGAAAATCATCGAGGCCGGCGATCTTGCTCAACAGCTTTGCCATGGCCGCCTTGACATCGGAACCGCGCGAACCGCGCAGGCGGCGGGCCAGGCCGACCTGCACGCCGTGCACGCCCTGCACCATCCAGCCGATGTAGCCCGGCATGAGTTGCCGGTCGACGAAGCAATGCAGGAAGCCGGGGTCTGTGAGAGTCGCGCCCTCGTACTCGTGTTCGAGACCGGCGAGAAACTGGCGGTTGCGCCCCAGGCCCAGCACGCGGGCCACGTTTGAACGCGGTCCGTCGGCGCCGACCAGGAAGCGGGTGCGCCCGAGCGCGGCGCCCAGCTCGAAGCCGCCCGGAACCGCATGTGCGGTGCGGAAACCCACGCCGCAGCGCAATTCGGCGCCCGCCTGTACCGCGCGGCCCGCCAGCCAGCGCATCAGCCCAGGCGTATCGGTCGTGAGGAAGTAGTACCCCGGCGCATCCAGGTCGACGTGGCGCAGATTCGGCGCGTACAGCCGAACCCGCTCCACGCGACGCACCAGGGTGGCAGGCACGCCCTCGAGCAGCGGCACTTCGTCGATGACATCCTTGACGAGGATGCCGGTCGTGTGCAGTTTCTCTCCGGGATCGGATTTCCGGTCCGCGACCACGACCCGCAGCCCCTGCCGGGCCAGCGCCGCAGCACAGGCGAGCCCGGCGAAACTCGCGCCAATGATGGTGCAATCGGAGTGGTATTGCAGATTCACCGGGCGCACCCCGCCGACCCTCAGCTTGCGATGAGTGGCCTGCAGGATACGCGGAATGCGTTGGGGCCGGCGGCCCCAAGGGTGGATCAGGGAGTCCAGGCCGACAGCATGTTGCCGGTGGGCGTCCCGTTCGGCATCAACCAGGGCTGGTTCAACATGGCCGTTGGCGCGAGCCGGCGGCTGCGCAGATCCCAGGTGACCCGGTTTCCGAACTGCACGCGCGTGGCCGCGCCATGCGCGAACTGCAGCTCCACCAGCGCACGGTGGCGCAGCGGCGCACAGAATTGCATCGTCGGATCGGATGTGGCGTAGGTGGCGCGCTCATAGCGAATACCGAAAGTGCTCGCGCTGTTCCGATGAGCGCCAATGGGTCGGCTCACAAACAGCATGAATTGATCGCCGCCGTACTGGGGCACAAATCCGGCGGAATCTGCGGCCACAGCAGGGGCCGACGCGGCCAGAACAGCGGCGCCAATGGTGGCGGGCGCAATCGCCCTCAATGCATAGAGCCTACCCAAGGGCTGACTCCTGTACTCAACTCGCACCTCTATTTAGGGCCATTTGAGGCGGCGAGTACAGTCAGCAAAACCCTGTATTTTGCGAGGCGGGTCGCAAAACCCCCGTTCCTGGGCAGGTTATGGCAAGCCGCCGCCGGCGGCCCAACCTATGTCCACCGGAGTGCGCTCAAGACGGCGCCAACCGGGGCGCTGCGGGCTCATCTAGTAGTTCGCGGCAGCCCTCACCGCACTGGCCGTTTTTTCCAGATCGGCCAGCAGTTCCGGCGCGACGATGGCGAAGGGCACCGAACCATAGGACAGCAGCCGATCGTGGAAGTCGTGGAGCGAGGCGCGCGCGCCCATTCGGAGCGTGTACTCGGCCAGCAGGTTCTCGAGCTGCAGTCGGCCCACGGTATAGGCGTCGTAATAGCCGGGATTGGCGGCCATCGAGGCCACCTGGGCCGCGGCGGCCTCGTGGCTGAAGCTGGTCTGCTGCGCGTAGAAATCCACCGCCTGCTCGTAGGTCCACTCGCCGATGGCCAGCTTCGGATCGACGGTCGCGCGCGCACCGCGCACCCGCTCCCAGCGCGCCGTAAAGAGCCGCCCGTCCAGGTGATCGCCATACAGGCCGAGACGTACGAACATCTCCTCGCCATAGAAGGCCCAGCCCTCCTCGAACACGGCGCTGCTCTGTATCCGGCGGACGAAATCCGGATGCCGCTTGGCGATCGACAGCTGCAGGAAGTGTCCCGGCATCGCTTCGTGGGCCGCGGTGGACAGGATCCGGTCGCGGTCGAAATCCTGGTTCATGTCCAGCCGCGCGGCCGCCTCTTCCAGAGATTTCGGCGGCGTGATGAAATAAAAGCCGGTGGTCGAGCTCTCGAACAGCCGCGGCGGATTCATGTTCGCGCCCGGCAGGAGCGGCTGCAGGAAGCTCGGTGTCTCCACGATCTGCATCTGGCCCAGCCAGGCGGGCACCGTAATCACGTCGTGAGCGGCCATGAACTGGGTCAGCTCGGCGATACGCTCCCGGTAGTAATCGATCAGCGCCGGGCCGCCTGGCGCGAGGCCCCCGCCGCTGTCCGGCCCGAAAGCCACGCCCCGGTGCCTGGCCTCCGAGGCCAGCCAGGCCTCCTCGGCCCAGCCATGCGCGAGCTCATCACGCGCCATGGTCTCGACGTCGACGGCATTGTAGGGCAGCAGCTGTTCGTCCTTCAGTATGCGGTCGTAGGCCTCGCGGCCGATGGCATAGTTCTCTGGCCAGGACGCCAGGTGCGCCGTGATGTAGGCCCTGGTTCCGGCGATCGCGGCCAGTGCCGCGTCACGCGCCTTGGCGAAACGGGCAAAGGCGCGCGAGCGCGCGCCCAGCTGCGTCTTCGCCGTTGCTGTGAGCGCGCCGTTCATGAATTCAGGGACACCGTCGAGCTGCTGCACCGAGATGGCTCCGAACAGATGGCAAGGCATCGTCACCAGGTTCTGCGCCGCGGCAATGTATTCCGGCGCCTTGGCGAGGCGGCTCGTGATGTCCGCCCAGGCCCGCAGTTGGTCCGCGGCGGTCGCGCCTCCCTGTCCCACGACCGGCAAATGCTGGAACTGCACAAACACCGCGCCGACCAGGTCGTTGGCCGCGCCACCGTAGTTCTTTCGGTCAGTCTGGTTGACGAGCAGCTCGTTGAGCTGCCTGGTGAGCTGTGCCCCCAGCAGCCGCGCGTCGTCCCGGTCGACCAGCGAGGTCTCGGCGCTCATGCCGGCGCTGAGCGTCGCCAGCCGCTGCTGCCAGGACTTGAGGCGCGCGACCTGGGCGGCCCGCTGTGCCTCCCCCGGTGTGTCGAGTTCCCCGTCGTGGCCGGGCAGGCCCAGGGCGGTGGCCACCAGGGGATACAATTTGGCGTTGGTGTACACCATGTCCTGCGCCAGGAGGGTCAGGTTCTCGTGCAGACTCTCCGCCGCATTTCCTGCGGGATCCCAGAACACCAGCGCGAGCATCGACGCGAACGCAATTCTCAGGCGCGTTTTCATGACCCCACTCTCCGGACTGCCGCTGCCGCCATTGTGTCACGCCCCGGGATTTGCGGGGTACACCCGCGTGCGGGCCACGGCGCAATGCCCCGTCGTCGCACCGCCCTTGTTATGATTGGGGGGTTACTCCAGTTCCGGGAGAGCGCCGCCATCAACGGGATTCTCAAATCGCCGACCCAGCGTTTTCGTGCCTTGTTCGGCGGGGGCCGGAAGCACGCCGAGGAATTGCGCTTTGCAAGCCGTATCTGCGCCGAATCGCTGACCGCTCTTGCCGAAGTGCGCGCCGCGCGGCCACAGCTCAGCGGCGACGAACTGTATGCAGCGGTCATCGCCCGGCGGCTGGCCAGTGACGAACGAAAAGCGCGCGCCATCCTGGATCGCACCTACGCCAGCCTCGAGGATTGGGGCAATGATCGGGAGCCGAAGCTCCTCGATGTGGTCACCTACATGATCGTGAGCGAGTATCTGGCTGCAACGCCGGGCGAGAAGGGCATGAGCATCGACCTGCGCGCCTATCTCAAGCAGCATATCGATCCGTCTGTCTAGCCCGATCCTTCCGCCGGCGCCGTACCCGCGGCAAGCCAGAGCTCGATCTCGCCGCGGTGCGCCGCATCATGCTCGCTCATGAGCCGAGGGATGTCCGCCAGTATCACGGGACCGACGCCCTCCTGAATGCCACCGCGCTCCCAGTCTTCCTCGCGCAGACGGTCCAGGAGCGCCACATTGGCGGCCCGTGCCGTGGTGAATGCGAGCAGCCCCTCGCGCAGGGAACGGCGGCGATAGTCGCGCTCCGCCGCGATCGCATCCCCGTCAAAGTCCGCCAGCAGCGGTTGCTCCTCGTGGAGCAGCCGCTCGATGCGCCGCCCGTAGCCCTCATGCTCCAGATCGGCGAGGTGCCACACCTGCTCCACGGCCGAGAAGGCCAGGCCGGCCCGCCGCTCGCGCGCGGCCGACGCACTCAGCGCATGCAGGAGAGCGGCCAGCTCCTCGGGCAGGCGCGCGAGGGCGGCTCGGACCGCGACGCGTTCCATGGGCGAGAGCTTGGGGCGTTGAGCCACGGCCCCAATCTGCGCCCTCGCGGGCGCGCGTGGCAAGTGATCGCCCGATCCGGACCAGGCTCACTCGGCGAGATGCTCGATCTGGCTGGCAATCTCGTAGCGCCGGTACTCGAGACACTGCCACTGACGGCGCGTCGATTCCAGCTCGGCGAGCTGTGCGTCGGGCTCGCTCCTCAGTGCCCAATACTCTGCGCGCGCTGCGGCCGCGGCTTCGCTGGCGCCGCGATAGCGCTGGCCCAGGCTGTCGAGGAAACGATCCAGCTCATCCACCACGAGCTCGCTGTCCAGTCCGTAACCCATGATGACCTCCCGTGGCCTGCGGGAGACATTGTCGAGAGCCAATCTGACAAGGGCGTTGCAGCCAGGTGGCAGATAGAAGTCAATCGTCCCGGCTCTCGTAGCGCCGGTCGGCGACGGGCGCCCGATACACGCCGGTGGTGCCCGGCTCGCGCATCGAGGGGCCGCCGACGCCCCAAATGCCCGTCTGTTCGTTGGGGTCGGGCGGAGTCATGGGCGGGTCGCTCGCGCGCGTCACCCACCAGTTCAGGCTCATCACGCGCAGCGCGACCAGCAGCAGCAGCAGGCTCGCCAGCCCGATCAGGATGCCTCGCAGCGCCAGACCGGCGCGCAAGGCGGCGAAGATTTCATGGGCTGACCAGGCACCCAGCAGCACGATGAAGACGGCGCCGGAACCGAGCAGCGCCACGCGCGCACCACGCGCACCGAAACGCAGCAGGATCCGGGGTGGTTCAGTGCTCATCACGCCAACCTCCGAGGAGCGCGCGGGCGCGTTCCGGGATTGATTGGATCACAGCATGCGACTCGATCCTCGGTTGGCGCAAGTGTCGCTACTTGCCGGCGGCATCGAGCGCACGCCGCATCCACACCGCAAGTTCCTCCGCGTCGTCATAGAGCCGCGCCGGCACGGCGTAGTAATTCATCGACCGGGTGCCCGGACCCTTCGGACAGAAGGCCGGCATGCCTTCGCGCTCGAAGAAGCCCCGGCTGGCCTCATCGACCCGAAAGTACAGTTGCTCATCCGCGGCGATGGCAAAAAACACTCCTTCACAGTAATAGCCGACGCCACTGAACATGCGCCGCGCTGTGACGGGGCGCACGGCACCCAGGGTATCCAGCAGGAAGGTACCGAACTGCGGACTCACGGCCACCGGCTACTGACCTGGGTTCAATCGGCGCGGACGTGATCCTGGCCGCGATACAGCACCGCGACGCCAATGAACAGCACGCCAAACCCGGCCATCACATAGGCGAAGAAATTGAAGTACTGCGGGCCGACCAGGCGGTAAGTTGACACGACCCCGCTCGCCGCGTTCCAGCTGCCGGTCGTCACGACGCTCTGGCGGTGCTCGTTGTCCATCAGCCGTACGCGGTTGCCGTCCACCTGCGCCACCAGGAAGGTCCCGGCGAGCGGCGCCTCCTTGCCATCGGAGCTGCGCACCGTGAGACCGCTGTGATCGTTGAAGTCGATCTTCTGGCCCGTGATCATGCTCGTGCCTGCGGGCAGGCGGACCCAGGTCTGCTCACCGCCGGTGACCGCGGAACCGGGCAGCTCGCGCACCATCAGATTGCTTACCGTCGCGGTCATCAGGTTACCGGCGCTGATGGAGAGCAGGAACAGCGCCATGATGAAGCTCTTCATGCGCAGTGGGGCCTGTTTGTAGGAGAACTCAAGCGCGGTAATCGATACCAGCACTTCGGAGGCGGTCAATACGATATAGGCCAGCAGCTGCCAGTAGACCGACACGCGGTGCCCACCCTGGATGCGCGCCTCGATCCAGCTCACGATCAGGAAGGAGGCGGCGACAAGAAACAGGCCGAAGCCGATCTTGCGCAGCGGCGTGACATTGAAAAAGCGGGTGCAGACCGGATAGATGCCGAAAGTGAAGATCGGCACCATGATCAAGATCAGGAAAGCATTGGCGGCCTGAATCTGGGACGGCAGCACGGTAAAGCCCCAGCCCAGGTTCTTGTCCATCAGGTCGGAGGTGGCCTGCAGAGTCCAGGTCTGGCCATTGCTCTGATCCCACAACGCCCAGAACACCGCGACAAACAGGTACACGATCAGCAGGCCCCCGATCAGTTTCAGTCCGGGGGGGGAAACCAGATCGCGGAGCCACTGCCGGCCGGCGGGGGGCACCACCGCGAAGCGCTTGCGCCCCAGGAAGAACACCAGCGTCGCGATTGCCATCATCATCGCCGGAAAGCCGAAGGCGGCCGTCGGGCCGTAGTATTTCAGCAGCACCGGACAAAAGATGATCGAGATCGAGGAGCCGGCATTGATCGACAGATAAAAATAGCTGAAGGCACGCTCGATCAGGTGCTTGTTGCGGTTGGTGAACTGATCGCCCACATTGGTCGACACGCAGGGCTTGATGCCCCCGGTCCCGAAGGCCATGAAGCCGAGGCCGACGGCGAGCGTGACCGGGGTCTGCGGGCCCAGTGCGAGCACGGCGCAGCCCAGCACATAGACGATCGAAAAAACGATGATCGTGCGGTACTTGCCCCAGAACACGTCGGAAACGATGGCGCCGACCAGCGGAAAAAAATACGCCCCGGCCTTGAACAGACTCTGCCAGCTGGTGGCACGCGCCTGCCCGAAGTGCAGCGTGCCGGTCATGTACACCGCCAGGATCGCGTTGATGCCGTAATAACAGAGGCGCTCCGCAAACTCGTTGGCAATGATGAACGGGATACCCTTGGGCATCCGGTCGGCATCGCTCGCGTCGATGGTCTGGACGGTGCTGTGCATGCGCGCTCCCCGCGGTTCTGCAGTACTCAGGGTCTCAGAACGGGTTGAGGCGTTTCTCCGGCGAGAAATGCATGTAGGAGACGGCAATGCCCAGGCGCCAGCCCACGCCAAAGCGCACGGGGGCGATGACGATGTGATCCGATTGCACGTAGTTCACGCCAAAGCCGCCCACGAAATACAGACTCCCCTCGACACCCGGAAAGCGCTGGTACAGTTTATCGGGGCTCGGCAGGTCGTAAACCAACGCGAACACCTTGACCGCGTTGGCGCCGATATCGAAACCTATGGACGGGCCCTGCCAGTAGACTTTCCGCCCCGCACTGCCCTTGTACACCAGCTCGCCATGCCCATAGCGCAGGCCCACGCCGATGGCGCCACCGCCCTCTTCCCCGCGAATGATGGCCACCGGCTGGCCTTTCTCCTTCAGTACCTTCCCGAGCACCTTGCTCAGGTCTTCGGCACCATTCTTGAAAAAATCGTTTGCTGACTTGACGACTTCCTCATCGCTATAGGTCGCGTGACTGGCGCCCGCCGCAGCGGCCTGACCGGCGGCCGTCGCGGCACCTGATGCCAGCAGGAGCGAGGCCAGCAAAAGTGCCAGGCAGGACTTGGTACTTGGATTAGGCAACATAAGGGGACTCCTTAAAGATAAATGAACCCTTCACTTTCCTAGCGGCGGCGCTCGCCGCCCACCAATCGCGCCGGCAGCATCACGATGCTCCGGAGCAGCGCGAATACGCCCTCGAAGGCGATGCCCAGGATACGAAATGGAATCGAGATCACCCATACGATCGGCCACAGCAGCAAGGCCAGCAGCGCCAGCGGCCAGCACAGTATCAGCAACAGCAACCAGAGCAGGAAATTCAGCATGCCGCTTCCCTCGTCGCGTCGTCCGTTTCCACCGGCCGCAGTGTGCGCGCGAGTCCGGGCAGCGCGCCAGTGAGCCCCATCGCCCGGCGGGCGAACAGCCGCCGGGTGTACCCGCTGGCACCGGCGAGTCCCAGGAGCCGGGCGGCGAGCCAACCACCGGGACCCGGGCCACGCGCAAATATTTCATTGAAGGCGCTCATCGACCAGCTCATCAGGGTGTCGTCGGTGAGGCGCAGTTGCTCGTAGCGCGTCAGGAGCCGCGCCGCGCCGGGATCCTCACGCTCTGCAACGCCACCGGCCAGCACTTCACACAGGGCGGCGGCATCCAGCAGGCCGAGGTTGACGCCCTGCCCGGCGAGCGGATGGATCACGTGCGCCGCATCGCCGACCAGCGCCACGCGCTCACCGATCAGGCTCACGGCCGTCGCACGCCGCAGGGGTATTGCAAACCGCTCGCTGAGGAGCCGGGCTCGGCCCAGCACGCGGTCCGACGCCAGCTCGAGCTCGACATTGAACTCATCCGCACCCAGCGACATCAATTCCAGCGCGCGCGGCTGGCGCACCGACCAGACGATCGAGCAGCTGCCATCGAACAACGGCAGCAGCGCCAGCGTGCCGTCGGCGAGAAAGCGCTGCCAGGCCGTGGACTGGTGTGCCCTGGCCGTCTGCACCGTTGCGACGATGGCGCTTTGACGGTAGTCGTGGGAACGAAGCGCCAGGTGCAGCAGCTCGCGCACCTGCGAGCGCGCACCGTCGGCCCCCACAATCAGGCGGGCCCTGAACTCTCCCGAGCTGGTCGCAAGTAGCACCGCCTCCGCACCGCTGGTGGCCGAAGTGATCGTCGCCGGGATCACCGTCCCGCCCTGCTCGCGGAAGGCCGTGAGGCTCGCCGCAGCCAGGGCGCGATTTTCGACGATGTGCCCAAGTTCGGCTTCGGCGAGCTCCGCTGCCCGGAACACCAGCACCTCGGGACCATCGTAGGGCACGGACTCGTGCCAGACGCGCATGCACTCGTAGGCGCAGAGGCGCTCGGCGGGCAGGCGTGACCAGGCCCGCGCATTGCGCAACACCTGCTGACTGGAACGCGAAATCGCCGCCACCCGCAGATCCGGTGGGCCCTGTGGCCCGCCTGCCTCCGCGAGTTCCGGCGCCAGCAGCGCGATGCGATTAGGCGGGAACCCGCCGTGCCGCGCCAGCAGCGCCGCGGTCGTGGCCCCCACCGGGCCGCCGCCAATGATCGCAATATCGAACTCGCTGTGCATGCGTTGCGGGCGCACTTCAGGCCACGGGCAGGCCGCGCATCAGGCGCGGTGTGTCGCCGCCGAATCCCCAGCTCAGGCGCGCCAGCGCGTCCTTGGCAGCGGGGGACAGGTCGAAGAGGGTCAGGCCGATATTGCGCAGCAGCGGGACGCCGGGCCTTTCACTGGCGAAGAGTTTCACGAGCCCGTCGGTGAAGCCGATCATGCCGCGCCGATCGGCCGCGCGCCGGCGCTCAAACTCCTCCAGCAGTGAGGGGGCACCCGGATCAGGCGCCTGCGCGAACATTTCCGCCAGCAGGGCCGCATCGCGCAGCCCCAGATTGAAACCCTGTCCCGCCACCGGATGCAGTGCCTGGGACGCATTGCCAACCAGCACGGCGCGCCGCCCCGCCATGCTTTCGGCGCGGCTCAGGGAAAGCGGGTAGGAGCCGCGAGCGCCAGCAGCCTGAATGCGGCCCACGCGCCAGCCAAAGCTGTGCTGCAACTCAGCCAGGAACGCGGCGCCATCGAGCGCCAGCACCTGCGCGGCGCGCTCCGGGGACAGCGTCCACACCACCGTGTAGCGCCCGTCCGCCAGCGGCAGCACCGCGAGCGGTCCGGCAGGGGTAAAGCGCTCGTAGGCCACGCCGCTCGCCGGCCGGTCGGTGGCGATATGCACCACGACGGCCAGCTGCCGGTAGTCTTCCACCATGGCCGCGATGCCCGCCGCGCTGCGGACGAGCGAGTGCGCACCGTCCGCGGCCACGATGACGCGGGCAGTAAATTCCTCCGTTTCCGCAGCGCCGCGCACCGTCAGCCGCGCGCCGTCGTGCCCGAGACACACCTCGAGGACGCGCGCGGGATTGCGCACCAGGATCTGGGGCCGCTGCGCGAGCTGCTGCCAGAGCGCGGCGCCGATGTGGCGGTTGGACACCACGTAGCCCAGCGCTTCCAGCCCCTGCTCCGCTGCGCACAGCCGCGCCGCACCGAAGCGCCCGGCTTCCGAAACGCGAATTTCCCGGACCGGTCCGGCATGCGCTTTCAGGAGGCGCCACACGCCAAGGGCCTCGAAGATGCGCCGGCTCCCATTGCCCAGTGCGGTGGTGCGATCATCGAAACTGGGCTGGCTGGCGCCATCGACCGGCAGCGCCTCGATGAGCACCACGCGCAATTTTGTGCCGGCAAGCGCCACCGCCAGGCTGGCGCCGACCATGCCGCCGCCGACGATGGCGACATCGACCGGGGCCGCTGCGCGCGCGCTCATGCGGCGGCCATCAGCCTCTCGATCGCGTCCGGGCCGGTCGGTACGCCGGCCGTCAGCACTTCATGGCCGGTGCGGGTCACGGCAACGTCGTCCTCGATACGCACGCCGATGTTCCAGAACCGCTTCGGCACGCCCCTGCTGCCCGCAGGTATGTAGATACCCGGTTCCACGGTCAGGACCATTCCGGGTTCAAACACCCGCCATTCGTTGCCGACCTTGTAATCACCGACATCGTGCACGTCGATGCCGAGCCAGTGGCCGGTGCGGTGCATGAAGAATTTCTTGTAGGCCCCGTCCTTGATGAGGCTGGCGAGCGGCCCCTTAAGCAGTCCGATGCGCACGAGGCCCTGGGTGATCGCCCGCACCGCGGCATCGTGCGGCTCGTTCCAGTGATTGCCGGGTTTCACCTTGGCAAAGGCGGCGTGCTGCGCGGCCAGCACCACGTCGTAGACGGCGCGCTGCTCGGGGCTGTAGCGGCCGTTGACCGGAAAAGTGCGCGTGATGTCGGAGGCGTAGTATTCGTGCTCACAGCCGGCATCGATCAGCAGCAGGTCGCCCGCCTTGAGCGGCTGGTTGTTGTCGCGGTAGTGCAGCACGCAGGAATTGGCGCCACCCCCGACGATCGGATGGTAGGACGTATCGGCGCCATGGCGGCCGAATTCATGCACCAGTTCGGCCATGACCTCGTACTCGGTGCGCCCGGGGCGGCAAAAGCGCATGGCGCGGATGTGCGCGCCCGCGCCGATCTGGCCGGCGCGGCGCATGATCGACAGCTCCTTGCGGCTCTTGAACAGGCGCATGTCGTGCAGCACATGGTCGAGGGCGACGAATTCCTGGGGCTGATGCGCGCCCGCGCGCGCCTGCGCACGCAGGGTATTCACCCAGCTGACCACGCGCTGGTCGAAGTCGTGGTACTTGCCCATGGTGTAGTAGACCCGGGCGCGGCTCTCGATGAGCCCGGGCAGGATCTCGTCGATGTCGCTGATGGGAAAGGCGTCGTCGGCACCGTAATCCCGGCGAACGCCTTCCGGGCCGGAGCGCTTGCCGTCCCAGATCTCCCGTTCGGCGCTGCGCTCGCGCACGAACATTACGAATTCGCCCTGTGGCCGCCCCGGAATCAGTACCCCGACGGCCTCGGGTTCGCCAAACCCGGTGAGGTAGTGGAAATCGCTGTCCTGGCGGAAATTGTAGAGCACGTCGTTGTTGCGCGTGCGCTCGGGCGCCGCCGGCAGCACCGCTATCGCGTCCTTGCCCATCACCCGCATCAGTTGGCGGCGGCGGCGGGTAAATTCCTCGGCCATCTTGCTGTTCATAGGGAGCCTCTGATCAGACCAGCGTCGGTTGACGCATCAGTGTAGAGGGAGCCGGGGCGACGCCGCCGGGTGCCTCAGGGCGCCCAGTTCTTCGAACACCACCTGGACTCCGACCCGCACGAATTCCACCAGTTCCGCCAGCGCCGCCTCGTTGGCCTCGAGCCCTTCCCGCTCGTCGACCCCCGCCCGCATGATCTGCGCCAGATCACGCACGATTTCTCCGGCATCACCCGGCAGTTGCTCGGGGTCGGGAGCCCCGCTGGTGCCCAGCCCATAAACGAAGCCATTGCACCACAGGCTGAGCGCTTCGGTGCGCAACTCGATCGGCTGTTCATCGTCGGGCATCAGCAGCTCGAACTGCATATGGGTGCCGGTGAGCGCGGCGCGCGTCTCGTGGTAGACCTCACGCAGCTGCGCCGCGGCAACGCCAGGGGCCGCGCCATCGGGAAGGATCTCAGCCAGCCAGTCTTCCAGGCGGTAGGCGCCGGTCGCGCACAGGGCTCCTGCCAGA
>DATFUG010000232.1:0-4372 GCA_035261025.1 Steroidobacteraceae bacterium
CAGACCCCAAGCGCTGCGTAATCTGGTGACATTACACGGGCCCCTGCTCTAGAATCGCGCGCCTTACATGGGGCGGTAGCTCAGTTGGGAGAGCGTCGCGTTCGCAATGCGAAGGTCGAGGGTTCGATCCCCTTCCGCTCCACCAATTCCTCACTTTCCGGCAGCGCCCCAGGATGTCTGTTGGAGTCCGGCGATTCCTTCCGGTTTAGGGGGCCTATTTAGGCGATCTGAGCACCCACAATAATCCAGGGAAAGACCATGAGCACTTGGACCCGTCGCCGCGCCCTTCACGGTGCGGCCGCACTGTCTATCTCACCCTTGCTTTTCGATCCCAAAGCCGCCGCCGCTGGAACTCGCGCCTTGCAGGCCGATCCACCGGTCTCCGCCGCTCGAGCCCAGGTCTCCCGGCCGCTCGTGCATGTCACGGATCTGTTCCGGCCCCACGATGACCCGGATGACCACTGGGATTTGGCGACGGTGTATGCACTGACTCGCCGGGGCGATCTCGATCTGTTGGGGATACTGACGGACAACCCGGAGAACCTGCCCGACGTGTACAAGGGCGCCTGCAGTCCGGATGTTGCCGCCGTCGCCCAGCTCAATTATCTCACCGACAGAGCAGTGCCGGTCGCCACAGGGACGATCTGGCCGTCCAGGCCGGGCGACAAGGTACGTGAGGACAACCTGCCGAAGGACCTGCAGGGGGTCAATATGCTCCTGGATATCCTCAGGCAATCGTCCAAGCCCGTCGCGATAACGGTCGTCGGGTCCTGCCAGGATGTCGCGATAGCGGGGAAGCAGGAGCCGCAGCTGTTTTCGGCCAAGTGCGCCGGGATCTACCTGAATGCAGGCTGTGGCAATCAGGATCCAGAGTTACAGAAGAAGGACGGCGAGGTCGAGTGGAATGTCCACCTGAATCGCGGCGCGTACGCCAGTCTGTTCGAGCTGCAGTGCCCGATTTACTGGCTGCCCTGCTTCAATACGTTTGCGAACACGGCGCTCGCCGGGGAATACGGGACCTGCTGGACGTTCAGGCAAGAGGAGGTGCTCGCACATCTATCGACTCGTGCGCAGACCTACTTTGCCTACGTACTGAGCAAGGGGTCGGGGATCAACTGGTTGTCCTATCTTCTGGACTCGCGAAATGAAACTACGGCGCGGCAGTACTATGACGAGGTGCGTGGGATGTACAGCACGGCATCCTTCATTCACGCTGCGGGGAAAACGGTGACCGTGGAGGGACAGATCGTTTCCCTGGAAGCGGCAGGGGAAAGCGCGGTGTACGAATTCATGCCGATTGACGTCCGTTGCAATGAACACGGAATTACCGCATGGCAGAAAGCCAAGGGGCCCACCGATCGCTGCATTTTCCACATCAGGGACATGGACAAATATCCCAAGGCGATGGCCAGCGCCCTGAAATCAACGTTGCTTGAACTGTCATGAAATCCTCGACGCTCGCCCGCGTGTTCAAGTCCATGGCGGTCATCGAGGACTTCGAGCTGCGGGCTGTGACCTTGAGCATGCTGTATTTCTTCTTTCTGTTCGGCAGCTACTCTGTGGTCAAGCCGGTGCGCGACGCCATGGGCACGGTCTACGGCATCAAGCACCTGCAAGAGCTGTTCACGGCGACTTTTCTTGCAAGCCTGGTATTTGCGCCACTGTATTCAGGGCTCGCCTCACGGATCAGGCTCTCAACGTTTCTGCCCTGGGTGTACGGCTTTATCGCCGCCTCGGTTCTGCTGTTCTTCGTACTGTTCCGGGGCGTGAGCGAGCCGGGGCGGGTGCACTGGGTCTCCGCCGCGTTCTACGTCTGGGTCAGTACCTTCAACATCCTGATCATCTCGGTGTTCTGGAGCTTCATGGCCGATGTCTTTTCGCGCACCCAGGCGAAACGGTTGTTCGGGTTTGTGGCCGCTGGCGGCACGATTGGCGGCATTGTCGGGCCGCTGATCGCCACGTTCCTCAGCAAGAGCGTGGGCAACAATGGCCTGATGCTCATCGCCGCGGCCGGCTTCATCGTGACCGCGGCGCTGGTGCGCCTGCTGGCGGCGGAGAAGTCCAGGCTCGCGGCCACGGGTTCTGAAGCGCAGCACACCACGCTGGAGCGGAAGCTCTCGGGCGGGCTGTTCGACGGCTTCATGCTGCTGTTCCGCTCCCCCTACCTGCTGCTGCTGGCGCTGTTCCTCCTGCTGATGACCTGGGTGTCGACCATTGTTTATTTCCAGCTCGGTGACCTGATCACCAAAGCCTTCGTAAGCGCCGATGATCGCACGCGTGCCTATGCGAGCATCGAGCTGGCCGTCAACAGCCTGGCGGTGGTGCTGCAGCTGTTCGGCACCGGACGGCTGATCCGCCGCTTTGGCGTCGGCACCGGCCTGCTGGCAAACCCCGTGATCATGGTCGTTGCCTTCCTGGCCGTGCTGTTCTCCCCGGTGCTGCTGGTGCTGGGCGGCATCCAGATCGTGCGGCGCGTGGCCGAATACGCGGTGGCCAAGCCCACGCGTGAAATGCTCTTCACCGTCGTGGACCAGGAAAGCAAGTACAAAGCCAAGAACGTCATCGACACGGTGGTGTACCGCTTCGGGGATCTCAGTTCCTCCTGGATCAGCCACGCCGTGCTGCCCTTCGGGGTGGCGGGGCTGGCGATCTTCGGGGCCATCGTCTCGGTGATCTGGTTCCCCGTCGCATTCCTGCTCGGCAGGCGCTATGAGAGCACCCGGGGAGCCGGCTAGGGTTTGAGGGCGGGGAATTTTCTGATCCATCGAGTTCTGACGAAGATCGCCGACGTCCGTCCCAGCGAGGTGAGGTCGGTACTCCTCGCGTTTGTATGCAATTTTGTGCTCATGGCGACCTACTACCTGCTCAGACCTGTCAGGGACGCCATGGCGACCGTCTTTGGCGTCGGCCAGTTGCAGAATCTCTTTACGGGTACGCTGGTCCTCACGCTGTGCTGTTCACCGGTATTCGCGTGGCTCACCGAAACGTTCAAGCTCGCGCGCGTGCTGACCGGAATCTTCTGGTTCCTGATCATCAACCTGCTGTGTTTCTACGTCTGGTTTAGGACCGAGCCTGACAGCCGCTGGCTGGCTGCCGCCTATTACTGGTGGTTCAGCGTCGTCAACCTGTTCATGGTGTCGGTATTCTGGAGCCTGATGGTCGATCTTTTCACGGCGACCCAGGCCACCCGGCTGCTGCCGGCAATAGCCGCCGGCGGCAGCATCGGGGCTATTGCCGGTCCGCTGGTCGCTTCCTTATTCGTGAAAGGCGTGGGTGTGAGCGGGGTGCTGCTGCTGGCGGTCGCGGGCTTTGGACTCGTCATCGCGACGGTGCACTGGCTGATCAGAGAGAAGCTTCGCCTTCAGGAGATCCATGCGGAGACGCAAACCTCGACGCTGAATCACCAGCTGCGCGGCACGATGCTGGACGGGTTCCGCGCCCTGTTTTCCTCCTCTTACCAGATGAATCAGGCGATCTTCATGCTGTTGATGACGTGGGTCGCCACCGTGGGTTATTTCATCCAGACGGATCTGATCAGCACCGCATTCGCAGGTCTCGCCGCACGCACGCAGGCGCTGGCCAACATTGACCTGGTGGTGAATATTTGCTCCGCCGCAGTGTCCCTGTTCGGCTTGAGTCACTTCATCAGGCGATTCGGGGTAACGGGCGGTCTGGTGCTGACGCCGTTTCTGATGGCGGCTTCCTTTGTGCTCATGGCGCTGTCACCGACGTTGTTGATGATGCAGGCGATGCAGGTCACGCGGCGTGTTACGCAGTACGCCATCGCGCGGCCCAGCCGCGAAATCTGCTTTACGGTGGTGGACCAGGAAAATCGCTACAAGGCCAAGAATGTCATCGATGTGGTTGTGTACCGGCTTGGCGATGTCGCATCCGCCTGGGCTCAGGCGGGCATGCGGATGCTCGACTTTGGAATGGCGGGCGGGCTGGGCGTGGGTTTGATCGCCTCGGGGTTTTGGGCGGCGAGTGCATGGACGCTCGGGCGACAATACGAGCGCAGGCGTGAAAGGTCGGGTAACGCAGAGCCGCGAGGCCGGTGACGATCCCGGCCATCACCTTCACCGTTCCGATGTCCGGTCATATGCTGTGACGGCCGTCATCTTTCACCGTGCGGTGACGGATCGGCCGCACGGTTTCCCCGGCATTGCCCCAAGTAATGAATTGTCTTGGCAAAACAATCACTTAGCTGGCATAGGCCGGCGCTGTCTTTTGGAGGGTCGATTGCAGTGCCGAATCTGTGACGGGACACCTGCGGCATGGGCACGCCAACTGTGACGCCGTTAGACCATAATTCGAGCCTCCGCGCTTAGAGTTCATCGTTCGAGTGCCGTCTGCACGGCGACCCCCGCGAAGC
>DATFUG010000233.1:0-8875 GCA_035261025.1 Steroidobacteraceae bacterium
CGCGCGCCAGTCGCGCAGTCCGGGCGCGTGCACGCCTTCGTAGCAACCGATAAAGGCGCTGCACCAGGGCTCGTTGTGCGTGATCCAGTGGCGCACCCGATCGCCAAAGCGCCGGCTGACGACATCGGCGAACACGGCGAATTCGTCGACCGTGTCGCGATGGGCCCAGCCGCCCGCATCCTGCAGGCGCTGCGGCAGATCCCAGTGATAGAGGGTCGCCCAGGGTTCCAACCCGCGCGCCAGCATGCCGTCGATCAGGCGCGAGTAGAAGTCGAGCCCCTTGCTGTTCGGCGGCCCTGCCAGGCCGGACGGCAGCACGCGCGGCCAGGCGATCGAGAAACGGTAGGCGCTCAGGCCCAGCTGTGCCGCGAGATCCAGGTCCTCCGGCCAGCGATGGTAGTGATCGCAGGCGACTGCCCCGCTCGAGCCGTCGCGGATATGTCCGCCTTCGCTGCAGAAGCGATCCCAGATTGATTCAGCCCGGCCGTCAAGGCGGGCTGCACCCTCGATCTGATACGCCGACGTGGAGCAGCCCCAGCGGAAGTCGGCGGGGAAATCGGCGCGGCGCATGCCGTGCAGCAGTGCTGCAGAAACAGGCGTGCTGGTTGTCGCAGGGTTGAAACTCATCTTCCGCCCGACTGTGTGAATCAGGCGCCCTCAACGGGGCCCGACCTCATTCGCTGTGTGACCCGGTAAGTTACCGCAACGCTGGAAAGGTTTCCACCGCCAACCGGTGGCCCAGGGCCCCGGTAGCAGCCGGCCCCGGGGTAACCCGAAGGGCGGGCCGTGTGGCCTAGCCCGGCTCGGGGCTCGCCGCAGGGCGCGACCGGGGCGGCATGGCCACCGAGGCGCGCCAGGTGACGTTTATGGGGAATTCCCGCTGCACGGGCAACAGCGAGTCATAGCAGCGATTGAGCAGGCAGTTCAGCCCACTCACGGTCACTTCGCGCATCGGGATGTGCACGGAGGTCAGGCGGGGTGCTGAATACTCGGCACTCTGGGTATCGTCATAGCCGAGCACCGACACCTCCTGGGGCACGGCAAGTCCCGCCTGCTGGAAGTAGGACATCACGCCTACGGCCATCTCGTCGTTGGCACAGAACAGGGCCGTGAAGCGGTGCCTCGAGGCCAGCAGCGCCTTCGCCGATACCCAGCCTCCCTCGGGCGAGAAATCGCTCTCGCTGACGCGCACGGTCTGCGGGTCGATGCCGTGGCGGCTCAGTTCGCTCCTGAACCCCTGCAATCGCGCGACGTTATCGGGAGCGGTGGCCGGTCCGCCGATGACCGCGATTTCACGATGCTGGTGCTGGAGAAGCGCCTGGGCCGCGACGATGCCGCCCTGCACATGGTCGGCCGTAAAGCACTGGTCGCGCATGCTCTCAAAGACCCGATTGAGCACGACGATATTCGGCTGTTCACGCCCGAGCGCAACGATGTCCTTCTCGAGCAGGTCGTTGCTCAACACAATCAGGCCGTCGCAATCGCGGTTGATCAGAAACTGCGCACCCTCGATGGCCTGGCGCCGCTGATCGGCCGAGCCGTGTCCGAACGCCACCACCATGTGGCGTCCGCCGGCGCGCAGCTCGGCGTCGATGGTCTGAAGTATGGGGGTGTAAAACGTGCCCTTGAGTATCGGGATATAGACGCCGACCATTTGCGTCGAGCCCGACAGCAACGAGCGCGCGGCGTGGGAGGGCCTGAAGTTGAGCTGCTCGATGGCGCGGCGCACGCGCTTTGCGGTCGCCGGTGCAACGGAACCCCGGCCGCTCACGACCCGCGAGGCCGTGCCCAGACCGACTCCCGCGAGGCGCGCCACATCCTTGATGGTCGACATCGGAAATTGACGCTCAAAATTCGCAGCTGCTATATTGCCAGAGCGGCTGGGAACGTTTCCAGTCCGATGCCCCGGTAGCCGCGAAAACAGCGTGCGGCCCCTATAATCGGCATGCGGCCATTCGCGGCGCATCCGCGCCGGGCCTTTGGGGGCAATACGAGCGGAACAATCAGGGTGCCTGCGACGGGACGGCGGCAGGGCGGCACAACAGCGGGCCCGGCGGCGCTCGTACTTGTGGGCGTGGCTCTGCTGGCGGGCGACAGTCGTGCCGGAGCTGCGATCGCGGCCGACGCCCCGCGCGCGGAGGTCATCCATTGGTGGACCTCGGGTGGTGAAGCGGCCGCGGTGCGCGCGCTGGCCAACGCCTACCGGGCCGCCGGCGGCGTGTGGGTGGACACGGCGATCGCAGGCGCCGATCAGGCACGCGCGGTGGCGATCAGCCGCATCATCGGCAATGATGCGCCCGCCGCCGCGCTGTTCAACACCTCGCGCCAGTTTCGCGATCTCATCGAACAGGGACTGCTGGTCACGCTCGATGATGTGGCGCGCCGCGAGGACTGGGCGACGATATTGCCCGAGCCCATATTGAACTCGGTGCGCGTGGGCGGCCACTACTATGCGGCGCCGGTCAGCCTGCACATGCCGACTTGGATCTGGTATTCCAAGGCCGCACTGCGCCGGGCCGGCGTCAGCGCCGAGCCGCGCAATTTCGACGAGCTGTTCGCGGCGCTGGACAAACTCAAGGCCGCCGGGCTGATTCCGCTGGCTCACGGGGGTCAGCCCTGGCAGGACAGCATCGTGTTTCGTGCCGTGCTCGCCAATCTTGGCGGCCGCGACCTGTATCTGCGCGTGTTCCGCGATCGCGACCCGCACGCCATTGCCTCGGGCGAATTCCGGCAGATCCTCACCGTATTCAAGCGGCTGCACTCCTACGTCGACGCGGGCTCACCGGGACGCAACTGGAATGAAGCCACGGCCCTGCTGATCACCGGGCGCGCCGGCTTCCAGATCATGGGTGATTGGGTCAAGGCGGAATTCGCCGGCGCCGGGCAGGCGCCGGGCCGCGATTTCGGCTGCATCCCGGGCTTCGGCCCGCACTCGCCGTATCTGATCCAGGGCGATGCCTTCGTGTTTCCAAGGAGCGATGACCCGCAGACACGCCGTGCGCAGCAGCTGCTCGCCGGCGCCATCACCGCCCGCGCCACGCAGCTGGCGTTCAGCGCGCTCAAGGGCTCCATACCGATCCGGGGTGATGTCGATGCGAGCCAGCTCGATATATGCGCGCAGCTGGGCTTTGCCATCATGAAGGATCGGTCGCGCCAGGTGGGTAATGACGAAGCCTATCTGACGCCGGACCAGAATGGGGCGATGGCCGACGTGCTGACTGAATACTGGAATCGCGATCTCATGGTGGAAGCCGTGCAGCAGCGCATCGCCGCAGCGCTGGCCGACTAGTCGCTCATCGTTCCCATGAAATCACCCTTGAGCCGCGCGCACCTCGCACTTCTGCCGATGGCGTTCACCGCACTGGTCTGCTATCTCGGGGCCACGCTGTGGTCGATACGCATTTCCTTGAGCAGCGCGCGCACCTTTCCGGTGGATGATTTTGTGGGACTGGCGCAGTACCAGCGCCTGTTTGCGAATGAGCGCTGGCTGCATTCGCTGCAGAACCTGGGTGTCTACGGCGCGCTGTTCGTGCTCGCGAGCCTGCTGCTCGGGTTCCTGCTGGCGGTGCTGATCGAGCGCGAGGTGCGCATCGCCGGGGCCTTGCGGCTGGTGTTTCTGTATCCCTACGCCATGTCTTTCATTGCCACGGGACTGGCCTGGCAGTGGTTGCTGAATCCGCAGTTCGGCATCCAGGAGGCGGTGCGCCGCTGGGGCTTCCCGCACTTTCGGTTTGACTGGCTCGTGGACCAGGATCGCGCGCTCTACACGATCGTCATCGCCACGGTCTGGCAGGCGGCCGGACTGGTGATGGCCATTCTGCTGGCAGGTCTGCGTGGCATCGACCCGGACATCTGGAGTGCAGCGCGCCTGGACGGCGTTCCGGCCTGGCGCCTCTACGCCTCAGTCATTGTGCCCATGCTGGCCGCTCCGTTCGCCACCGCCGCACTGCTGCTGCTGACGGCGGTCGCGAAACTGTACGACGCGGTGGTGGCGATGACGCACGGTGGGCCCGGTACGGCGAGCGAAGTGCCGGCGAAGTTCATCATGGACCACCTGTTCGGTCGCGCGAATATCGCCCTGGCTTCCGCCGGGGCGACGGTGCTGGTGCTCAGCGCGCTCGCCGTGCTGGCGCCGGTGCTCTACGCGCGTGCGCGTGCCGCACGGGTGCGGGCGTGAGTGTCGTCGGCCCGCGCCGCAGGCCCGCCTGGTACGCCGATCCGGCGCGAGTGGGACTGCTCACACTATTGATCTCGGCCGCACTGTGCTTCCTGGTGCCGCTGTACGTCATGGGACTGACCTCGCTCAAGAGCATGGACGACATCCGCCAGGGCGCACTGCTGTCCGTGCCTGCGCACCCGACGCTGGCGGCGTGGCGCGCGGCGTGGAGCAGCGCCTGCACCGGCGTGGCCTGCGAAGGCGTGAGTGCAGGATTCTGGAACTCGGTGCTGATCGTGGTGCCGAGCACCGGGATCGCCGTTGCGCTCGGGGCTCTCAACGGCTATGTGCTGGCATGCTGGCGCGCGCGCGGAGCCCAGCTGCTGTTCGCGCTGCTGATGCTGGGCGCCTTCATGCCCCTGCAGGTCATGATCTATCCGCTGGTGCGCCTGCTCGCACCCTTCCATATGGTCGGCTCGCTGCCCGGCATCGTGCTGGTCCACGTGATCTTCAGCATGCCGATCATGACGCTGCTGTTCCGCAACTACTACGCGGCCCTGCCGCGGGAACTGTTTCTGGCGGCGCGGCTCGACGGCGCCGGTTTCGTGCGCATCTTTCTGCAGCTGATGCTGCCGATGTCGCTGCCCATGCTGGCCGTGGCGGCGATCATGCAGGCGACCGGCGTCTGGAACGATTACCTGCTGGGCCTGGTATTCGCCGGGCGCGAACACCTGCCGATGACGGTGCAGCTCAATAACCTGGTCAACACCACGACCGGCACGCGGCTCTACAACATTGACATGGCGGCCACCATTCTCACGGCGCTGGTGCCCCTGGCGATTTACGTACTCTGCGGGCGCTGGTTCGTGCGCGGCATTGCCGCCGGCGCACTCAAGGGCTGAAGCATGACGGCGCTGCGCATCGAGAACTTGTGCGTGCGGCTCGGAGGCCGGGCGGTTATAGAGGATCTTAGCCTGGAGGTCGATACCGGGGAGTTCCTGGTGCTGCTCGGGCCTTCCGGCTGCGGCAAATCGACCCTGCTGCACACGGTGGCCGGGCTGCAGGAATCTGCGGCCGGACGCGTTCTGATCGATGGTGTCGATCGCACCTGGAGCGATCCTGCGGAGCGCAACATCGGCATGGTGTTCCAGTCCTACGCCCTGTATCCGACCATGACCGTCCACGGCAATATGAGCTTTGGTTTGCGTGCCCGCGGACTGGCCGGAGCCGAGGTTCGCGCGCGCGTGCAACGCGTGGCCGAGCTCCTGCAGCTCGGCTCGCTGTTGGGCCGAAAACCGGTGCAGCTGTCGGGCGGCCAGCGCCAGCGCGTGGCCATCGGCCGGGCCCTGGTGCGCGATGCGGGCCTGTTCCTGCTGGACGAGCCGCTCTCCAACCTCGATGCCGGCCTGCGCGCCTCCCTGCGGCGGGAACTGAAACTGCTGCACCAGCGCATTGGCGCCACGATGATTTATGTGACTCACGATCAGATCGAGGCGCTGACTCTCGCGACCCGGCTCGCCGTCATGCAGGACGGCCGGATTCAGCAACTCGGCCCGCCCGCCGAGGTTTACGCGCGGCCGGTCAATCGCTACGTGGCCGGTTTCATCGGTTCGCCCGGAATGAATTTTCTCGAGGGGAGGTTTGCGCAGCGTGGGGGCGCGCTGCACTTCCTGGCGTCCGGTCTGGCGCTCGATCTCAGCGCTCACCGCCTGGCCGGCCCGCCGCCCGCTGAGGGCGAAGCCGTCGTGCTGGGCGTGCGGCCCGAGCAGCTGCGCCTGGACGGGTCACCGGATGCACGGGTCCAGTGCGAGGGCCGGATCTCGCTGGTCGAGCCGCTCGGCGGGCATGAGGTGGTGTGGTTTGACTGCGCCGGAGATGTGCTCGCGGCGGTGAGCCACGAGGCGCGCGGTTTTCGCGTCGGCGACGCGGTGCGTTTCCGTATCGATGCGGCCACGGTCTCGCTCTTCAGTCCCGGCAGCGGGGAGCGCCGCTAGACTGCGCTCATCGGCCGATGCGAATCACCCACTTTAAAGTCCTGCCTCTGGCCCTCGCAATCTGCGGGGTGCTGTCGACCGTGGCGGGTGCGGCTCAGTCGCGCGGCGATGCCGTTCAGGTCTGGGTGACGACGGCCGACCGCAGCCGCCTGCTGGCGCGCGATGCCGACCGGCGCTTTGGCGCCGATGCGCCTGCGGCCCTGAACATCGAGGTGGATGGGAGCCTGCGTTACCAGGAATATCTGGGTGTCGGCGCTGCCTTCACGGATGCCACCGCGCAGGTCCTCGAAAGTCGCCTTACGAGGCACGCTCGCGAGGCGTTGCTGCGGGAGCTGATGGGCCCGCCACCCGGTCTCGGCCTGAACCTGATGCGGGTCCCGATCGGCGCCACGGATTTTTCGTCGGCCCATTACAGTCTGGATGACCGCCCGCTCGGCGAGACCGACCCGGCGCTCGAGCATTTCGCGCTGGGGCAACACGGCGAGCGCCAGCTGTCACTGGTGCGCGCCGCCCACGCGGTCAACCCGCAGCTACGGCTCATCGCCTCACCGTGGAGCGCACCGGGGTGGATGAAAAATACCGGCAGCCTGATCGCCGGTCGACTCCTGCCGCAGCATTACGACGCCTTCGCCGACTACCTGCTGCGCTTCGCGGAACAATACCGGCAGGCGGGTGTGCCGCTCTACGCGCTGACGGTGCAGAACGAGCCCGGATTCGAGCCCGATGATTACCCGGGGATGCGTTTCGACGCGCCGGAGCGCGCCCGTTTCATCGGAGCTCACCTGGGCCCGAAACTCGCGCTGTTGACGCAGGCACCGTTGCTGCTCGATTACGATCACAACTGGGACAAGCCCCTCTCACCGCTACGGGTGCTGGCCGATCCGGAGGCGGCCCGTTACATTGCCGGCATCGCCTGGCACTGCTACCGCGGGCACGTGGCGGTGCAGTCAGCGGTGCGCGACGCGTACCCGCAACTCCTCTCCCTGATGACGGAGTGTTCGGGCGGCGGCTGGGATCCCGGGTGGGTCAAGGGCCTGCGCAAGATCGTGGGCACGCTGCTGATCGAGGGTGCACGCAACGGGGGGCAGGGCGTGATCCTGTGGAATCTAGCCCTGGATGAGCGCCACGGCCCGCACCTGGGTGGGTGCACCAATTGCCGAGGCGTGGTGACGGTCGATTCGAGCAGCGGGAGCGTGACCCGAAATGTCGATTACTACAGCCTCGCGCACCTGGCGCGCTTTGTGCGACCGGGCGCCCGGCGCATCGCTTCGGGCAGCGACCTAGGCGGGCTGCGCAGCGTGGCCTATCGCAACAGCGATGATGGTTCGATCGCACTGCTGGTCTATAACGGAGCGGAGGTGGCGCGGCGCTTTACGGTTACGAGCGGGCAACGGCGCTTCGCTTACCTGTTGCCCGCGGGCAGTGTCGCGACGTTCTGGTGGCGGCCCGCGGCGATGCCGGCGGCGTCGATCCCTGGCGCTCCCTAGTTCTTCTGTTTCCGGTCGGGTTGGCGCACTTCGGCGGCCAGAGTCTCGAAGGCCGTCTGCTGGAGCGCGCGGGCCAGAGCCGGCGCGATGCCCAGCTCCGCTGCGGCGAATTCCCGCTCGCCCAGGGTGCGGGGGTCATTGCCGGTGACGCTGCCGTAGATGACGAGCGCCTCGAGGTAGTAGCCGCAGCTGCTGGCGTGGTAGCTGTCCGGCGCCCACAGATTGATCTTGCCGCTGGGGATCGGAAGGAGAGGGTTCAGCACGGCGATGTCGCCCGCCATGGCCCGGTTCCACGCCTGCCCCACGGGGATCACCGCCCGGATGTCCGGCGTCTGTGCGGCGGCGCGGTCGTATGCCGAACGTACGTCGAGGGCCATGCGCTCGATCGGTTGGCCGTACCAATGGCCGGAGGACAGGTAGGTCTGGTCCGCACGTGACCAGGTGGCCACGAGGCGCACGTCGACACGCGGATTTTGCGCGTGGAATAGCTGTGTGAGGCGCGCCGAATAGTCCACGAGTGTGGTCGAATCGCCCGGGGCTTTTTCATCCAGCGTGCTATAGCCCTGCAGGACCACGTGGTCCCACGGGCGTGTGATCAGCGCGGCCTTCTGGGCATAGTGGAAATCCAGGTTCGCGCCGCCAGCCGCCTCCAGGCTGACCTCATAGTGCAATCCGGCCTCCGTGGTGAAGGCCTTGAACAGGGCCGGTACTCCCCCGGTGCCCTCGTGGTTCAGGTCCGTGACCGTTTCGGGCCGGTAGTGCTGCACCGGCGACAGCGCGCCCACGGTGAAACTGTTGCCGATGAACAGAATCGTCGCCGCGCCCGCCGGCGAGCTCACCGCGGTGACGAGGAGCGAGAGTGCCGCGATCCAGGCAGCCATGAGGGACAGACGCGCCATCGCAGCGAAGTTTACGCCGGATTGAGCCGCAGGCGCCCGGTGATCCTTGCGGCGCCGGCAATCGCTGCTAGACTGACTGCTCACCGATGAGAACAAGAACCGTCCATGGTGGTCACGCCCTGCTGAGCCTGCTCCTGCTGGCGCTGTCCGCGGGCGGGCCCGGCGCGGCCAGCGCCGCCGAGTCGGCGGCCTCCGAGGCCGATGCCCGCCCGTTCCTGGGGCGCTGGGACGTCACCTTGAGCACGCCAGGCCATGAGCTCGCCTCCTGGATCGAAGTTTCGCAGGGCAGCGGGGGCTTAAGCGTGCGCATGGTCGGCCGCTGGGGGCACGCGCGTGTGC
>DATFUG010000234.1:0-2474 GCA_035261025.1 Steroidobacteraceae bacterium
AGCCCTGCGCGACCGCGCCGTCAAGGCCGTGCTCGAGGGCTATGCGCACAAAGTGGCGCGGATCGGTGAGCCTATCATGCGGCACATCGAGCGCGATGTGGTGCTGCGCATGCTCGACCAGCACTGGCGCGATCACCTGGCGGCGATGGATTACCTTCGCCAGGGCATCCATCTGCGCGGCTATGCGCAGAAGGACTATCGTTACGAATACAAGCGCGAGGCCTTCGGACTGTTCACCGCGATGCTCGGGCGGGTGAAATACGACGTGGCCTCGATGCTGGCCAAGATCGAAGTGCGCACCCAGGAGCAGATCGATCGGGAAGAGCAGGAGCGGCGCGAACGGCTGATGCGCGCGCTCCAGGCCCAGCACGCCGAGCTGCCCGGCGCGCTCCCCCCGCCGCTCGCGGGGCCGGCACCGGGCGGTGCGCCCGCGCCCGCGGCGGCGCGCGCGATGAGCGCCGAGCCCGCGACGCCCTTCGTGCGCGGTGATCGCAAGGTGGGACGGAACGAGCCCTGTCCCTGCGGATCGGGCCGCAAGTTCAAGCAGTGCCATGGTGCGCTCGAGTCTTGAAACCCATGGTGCGGGTCGTGGCCGCGGTCCTTTATGATGAGCGGCGCCAGGTGCTGGTGACGCAGCGGCCCGCCGGGAAATCGATGGCCGGCCACTGGGAGTTTCCCGGTGGCAAGGTCGAGCCCGGTGAGAGCGATGCGGAGGCGCTGCGGCGCGAATTGCGCGAGGAACTGGGGATCGAGATCATCCAGGCGCGCCCGCTCGAGGAGTTGAGGCACGAGTATCCCGAGCGCTGCGTCGTACTCTCGGTCTGGGTCGTGACGGAGTTTGCCGGCGCGCCGGCGGCGCTCGAGGGCCAGCCGCTGCACTGGTCAGCGGCCCCGCTGCTGCGTACCCTTGCCATGCTCCCGGCGGACTGGCCGATTGTCGCGCGGCTCGAAGCGACGAATTCCGTCAACTGAAGGAACCAACGATGGCTGCAGCACCAGGATTGCCCGACATCGAGGTGGACAGCAAGGCGCTGTACCGCGAAGAGGTGTTCACCGATCGCAAGGCCGGAACCATCCGGCGCCTCTCGCCCGTCACTGCCGCGGGAGAGGCGGACGGCTCGCGGCCGGTGCTGTATTCAGGCCAGACGCAGCTGCTCACCCCTGGCGGCGTGCTGCCGCTGTCCTTCGAGATCGAGGCGCTGACACTTGCCGAGGCGGCCGAGCGCTTTCCCGCCGCCGTGCACGTCGCACTCGAGCAGGCGATCGAAGAGGCGCGCGAGTATCGGCGCGAAGCCTCCTCGCGCATCGTCGTCCCCGACGTGGCCGGAGGCGCGCTGCCGGGCGGGGGCAAGATCAAGCTCTGATATGAGCCTCTACGACATCCCGGTACGCACGCTCGAAGGGCAGGAGCAGACCCTGTCGGCCTACCAGGGCAAGGTGCTCGTGATCGTGAACGTGGCCAGCGAGTGCGGCTACACGCCGCAGTACCAGGGCCTGCAGGCGCTGTACGACAAGTATCGTGATCAGGGCCTGGAGGTTCTGGGCTTTCCCTGCAACCAGTTCGGGCAGCAGGAACCGGGCAGCGCGGCGGAAATCCGTACCTTTTGCTCGACGAACTATGGGGTGAGTTTTCCGCTGTTCGAGAAGATCGAGGTCAACGGACCTGCCGCGCACCCGCTATACCAGTATCTCAAGCACGAGAAGCCGGGTGTGCTGGGCACGGAGAAGATCAAATGGAATTTCACCAAGTTCCTGGTGGACCGGAGCGGTGCGGTGGTGAAGCGCTACGCGCCCGGTGACGAGCCCGCCTCGATCGACGCCGAAGTCGCCGCGCTCCTCGCTCCAGGGGTTCGCTAGCGCCAGCGGATCGCCGGCGCCCTTAGACCTTCATGCCCAGATCGTGCGCCACGGCCGCATGCACCACGCGGCCTTCGAGGATGTTCAGCCCGGCTTTCAGTCCGGCATCGTCGGCCAGCGCCTTTTGCCAGCCCTTGCGCGCCAGGGCCTTTACGTACGGCAGGGTCGCGTTGTTGAGCGCCTGCGCCGAACTGCGCGCCACGGCCCCGGGCATGTTCGTGACGCAGTAGTGCGTCACGCCGTGCAGGACGTAGACCGGGTCGGCGTGGGTCGTGGGCCGGCTGGTTGCGAAGCACCCGCCCTGGTCGATGGCGATATCAACGACAACGGAACCGGGACGCATGCGCTTGATCATCGCCTCGCTCACCAGCTTCGGCGCCGCGGCGCCGGGGACGAGCACGGCACCAATCACCAGGTCGGCGTCGGCGACGCAGCGCTCGATCGTCTCGAGCGTGGAAAACAGGGTCTGCACGACGCCATGGAACTGCACGTCGAGCGCGCGCAGCCGCGGGAGCGAGCGGTCGATCACCGTGACATCGGCGCGCAGGCCGTGTGCCATCTCGACCGCGTGGGTCCCGGCGACACCGCCGCCGATAACCACCACGCGGGCGGGCGGA
>DATFUG010000235.1:0-5287 GCA_035261025.1 Steroidobacteraceae bacterium
CAGCAGCTGATTCACCATGTAGAGGACGAGCAGCCCCGTCATGCCGTAGTAGGAAAATCGCTCCCAGGCCTCGGTGAAGGCGAGGAAGAACAGCCCCCGGGGGTGGCCAATAAAGGCCGTATCGCCGGCGCGTGCCGGCGCAGCTGCAATGGTGGTCACCGCGATCCGTCAGTCGCCGGTCGGGGAGATACGGAATTCCAGGACCGACGCGGTGCGTTCCAGGGTCTCCGCAAGCCGCCGGGCGCTTGCCTTATTGGGCGAACGAATGACCATGCTGTGCCGGCGGGCACCGCCCTCCGTGTCCAGGCGATAACTCAGATTGGCGATCGAGAATCCGTGACTTTCGACCAGCCGGCGCAGCTCGTCCTCCTGCGGCGCGGTTGCGCGCGCGAGCTTCAGATCGAAATGGAAGTAGGCGAACGATGGCATGCGTTCCTCGAGAAATCGGAACAGGGAAAGCACGCCTATCGTGATCGCGACACCCACGATCAGCGGAAAATAAAAACCGATGCCGGCCAGTATTCCGATCGCCGCAGTCATCCAGACCGAAGCCGCGGTCGTCAGACCCCGGACAGAAAGCCCCTCCCTGAAGATGACGCCAGCACCAAGGAAACCGATGCCGGTCATGATGCCCTGTGCCATGCGCGTCGGATCGAGCCGCACGAGGTCACTGGACACATGCATCCAGCGCGTCTCGTAGGCGGTCACCAGCATGAGCAGGCTGGAAGCCGTGCACACGAGCGCGTGCGTACGAATCCCTGCCGGTCGCCCCTGGTAGGAGCGCTCAAACCCGATCGCGGCCCCGGAGAGCAGCGCGACCACCAGTCGAAAAACTATTTCCAGATTCTCGCCCGTCATGGACGTGCCTCCCTGGCCTTACTCGACCACTCCGCCGCCCTCGCCGCGCGGATCACTCGCCGCCTCGACCTTGCCGGCGGCACGGTCCCAGATCACGGCCTGGAAATTTCCCCAGCGATTGGCCGCGGCCTCCAGCACGTCACCCTGAGCCGCGAGAGTCTTGAGTTCATCCTCGCTGAAGGCGCCCGGTTCATAGCGCACCACGTCGGGCAGGTACTGCTGGTGAAAACGCGGCGCGCCGACGATGGTGGCGGCCGATTCGCCGTCGAGGAACCCAAGCGTCGCGAGCAACGACATGCCGATGATCAGGCTCCCGCCCGGTGATCCGCCGATCAGGACGCGGCTGCCGGAATCGACGAATACGGGCGTGACCGAGGAGAGCATGCGCTTGTGGGGCGCAATCGCGTTGGCATCGCCACCGACCAGCCCGAAGCCATTGGGCACGCCGGGTTTCATCGAGAAGTCGTCCATCTCGTTGTTGAGGAACAATCCGGTGCCGGCAATCATGAGTCCGGTGCCAAAGTAGAAATTGACCGTGATCGTCGCGGCCACGCGGTTGCCGTCGCGATCGAGCACCGAGAAATGCGTGGTCTGCGGGCCTGCGGCCGCTCCGGCGCCGATGCCGGGGAGGTTCCCGCTCGGCGTAGCGCGATCCAGACGAATCGAGGCGGCGAGACCCGCGGCATAATCGGCGCTCGTCAGGCGCGATACGGGGACGTCGATGAAATCAGGGTCGCCCAGGTACAGGGCGCGATCGCGATGCACGCGGCGCATGGCTTCGACGACCAGATGCTTGCGTTGCACGGGCGTCACGCTGTGCAGATCGAATTGCGAGAGGATGTTCAGCGCCTCGATGAGCGCGACGCCCCCGGAACTGGGCGGCGGCGCCGAAACAACGCGCGCGCCGCGGTACTGGCCCACGATCGGTGCGCGCTCGAGGGCGCGGTAGGCGGCCAGGTCTGCTTCGGTCCAGATGCCGCCCTGGGCCTTCACTCCGGCCACGAGCTGCGCGGCAAGCTTGCCCTGGTAAAAACTCTCAAGCCCGTGCTGCGCCAGGTACTCCAGCGTAGCGGCGAGTTCGGGCTGGCGGATCAGCGTGCCCACGGGCGGTACGGCGCCCTTCCTCAGGAAATTGCGCGCCACTTCGGGCTCGCCGGCAAACTGGGCCAACCGCCTCTGCAGCGCATCGTGCAGATGGGCGCTGAGCGGGAAGCCCTCACGCGCCAGCCGGATCGCCGGCGCGAGGCTCTGCGCCACCGGAATGCGTCCATATTTGCGTGCGAGCAGAGCCATGCCCGCCACTTCCCCCGGTATGCCCGCGCCCAGCGCACTGTCCGTCGACAGCCGCGGCACCGGCTCGCCGTGGGCATCGAGGAACATGTCGCGGCTTGCGGCCGCCGGGGCGAACTCGCGTGCGTCGATGGCGGTCTCGAACCCATCGCTCTCGCGATGGAGCAGGTAGATGCCGCCACCGGTCAGTCCCGAGCCCGTGGGCTCGACGACGCCGAGCGCCGCGCTGACGGCGACGGCGGCGTCGAAGGCATTGCCCCCGTTGCGCAGGATCTCGAGCCCCGCGGCCGTCGCCAGCGGATGCGCCGAGGCGATGGCCGCGTGGCCGGGAGCTGCCGGCGCGCCGATCACTGCGCTCGCGAACAGCAGTGCGAGGCAACCCGACGCGCAGCTGCGCATGAGGAGCTTCACTGCTGCAAGCGGCGTTTGAACGCCGCCTCCACCAGCGGGTGCACGAACTCGCTGACGTTGCCCCCGAGGGTTGCGATCTCGCGCACCAGCGTCGAGGAAATGAAGGTGAAATGTTCTTTCGGCGTCAGGAACACCGTCTCGACGCCCGGCGCGATGTGGCGGCCCATGTTGGCGAGCTGGAATTCAAACTCGAAGTCTGAGACCGCACGCAGGCCGCGCACGATCACACCGAACCCCTGGGCCCGCGCGAATTCCACGGTCAGGCCGCTGTAGCCGCAGACTTTCACGTTGCCCATAGCGGCGAGCACCTCGCGCGCCAGGGCGACGCGCTCTGCGACCTCGAACAGCGGCGCCTTGCTCGGACTCTCGGCAATGGCCACCAATACCTCATCGAAGATGCCGGCCGCGCGCCGCACCAGATCCTCGTGGCCCCGGGTGATCGGATCGAAAGTCCCGGGGTAAACGGCCCTGCGATTCGGGGACACGGCAGCTCCTTCAACGGTGCTCATACAGATCATACCCGACTGCGCCGGCGCTGCCGCGCCGCAAGGTCTGCCAGGCCGGCGGCGGCTCCGGGACCGGGACCGCGCGCGGATGCTCGAGGTAGACGAGACCGGCGGGCGCCAGCCAGCCTCCGGCTTCCAGCTGCGTCATGCTGCGCGAGAGCTCCTCGCCCGCGAAGGGCGGATCGAGAAAGACCAGATCGAAGGGCTGCGGCTCACGCGCCAGATAGCGCAGCGCCTCGGCATGCTCGAGCTGCGCCTCATCGCTCGCGGCGCCCCACTCCTGCAGCAGCGCGCCCAGCGCGGCGAGGACCTTGACGTCGCGGTCGACGAACACACAGTGCGCCGCGCCACGCGACAAGGCCTCCAGACCCAGCGCCCCCGAGCCGGCGTACAGATCGAGGCAGCGCCGGCCCACCAGCCGACCCTGCAGCCAGTTGAACAGGGTCTCGCGCACCCGATCGCTCGTCGGGCGGATCGCGCCCGCAGGGAATTGCCAGCGCCGCCCGCGCCAGCGTCCGGCGATGATGCGCAGGCGCCGCGCCTGCGCGCCGCGCGGATGCGTGGCGGGCTTCGGACTGCGGACGGGACGCGGTGCGCGGCTCATCCCGGCAAGCCTACCGCATGTGAGAGAATCCACCCATGTCCACCGATGGCAAGGGATTTTTCGGGCGTTTGCGCGCCAAGCTCAACCGCGGCGGAACGACGCTGGCGCGCGAAATCCGCTCGCTCCTGCAGGGCCGGCAGATTGACGCCGCCCTGCTCGAGGAGCTGGAGGAACGGCTGATCGGCGCCGACGTCGGCGTCCAGGCCAGCACCGAAATCGTCGCGGATCTCAAGGGACGCGTCGGCCGCCACGAGCTCGCGGACGCCGATGCGCTCCTCGATGCCCTGCGCGCGCGGCTCACCGAGATCTTGCGCCCCAGCGAAGGCGCGCTGCGCATCGAGCCGGGCGTACGGCCCTTCGTGGTGCTGGTCGTCGGCGTGAATGGCTCGGGCAAGACCACCACGATCGGAAAACTCGCGGCCCGGCTGCGCGGTCAGGGCCTGAAAGTCATGCTCGCAGCCGGCGACACCTTTCGTGCCGCCGCCATCGAACAGCTGGGCGTGTGGGCGGAACGTAGCGGAGCGCAGCTGATCGCGCAGCCGAGCGGGGCGGATCCCGGCGCCGTGGTCTTCGACGCCCTGCAGGCCGCGCGCGCCCGCGGCATCGACGTGCTGCTCGCCGATACCGCCGGCCGCCTGCACAGCCAGGCGCAGCTGATGGCCGAGCTAGGCAAGATCAAGCGCGTGCTGGGCCGCATCGATCCCACCGCGCCGCACGAAGTGCTGTTGGTCCTGGACGCCAACCAGGGGCAGAACGCGCTGGCACAGGCCGAGCAGTTCCACGCCGCGATCGGTGTGAGCGGCCTCGTGATCACCAAGCTCGACGGCAGCGCGCGCGGCGGCATCGTGGTGGCCATCGCGCGCAAGCTGGCCCTGCCGATCCGCTTCATCGGTGTGGGCGAATCCAGCGAGGACTTCGGCCATTTCGATGCCGCCGCCTTCGCGGCGGCGCTGCTCGAAGGCAGCGCCGTGGCGCTGCGCGAGGCGGGATCGGCGGCATGATCACCTTCCAGTCGGTCGCCAAGCGCTATCGCAACGGCCGCGAGGCCCTGACCAACGTCAGCCTGCATGTCGCGCCCGGCGAGATGGTGTTTCTTACCGGACGGTCGGGCGCCGGCAAGAGCACCGTGCTCAAGTTGATCGCCCTGCTCGAGCGTCCGACGCGCGGCCAGGTGGTCGTGAGCGGCGAAGGCACCGCGAGGCTCCCGGCAAGGCGGGTGCCGGCGTTCCGCCGCCGCGTCGGCGTGGTGTTCCAGGATCATCGCCTGCTCGTCGATCGCCCGGTGTTCGACAACGTCGCGTTGCCGCTGATCGTCGCTGACAGCTCGCTCAAGGAGATCGGCAAGCGCGTGCGCGCGGCGCTCGACCAGGTCGGATTGCTCGGCAGCGAACGCGTGCTGCCCTCGGAGCTCTCGGTCGGCGAGCAGCAGCGCGTGGGCATCGCGCGCGCCATCGTCAGCCGGCCGCCGATCCTGATTGCCGATGAGCCCACCGGCAATCTCGATCCGGTCCTGGCCGCCGAAGTGATGACGCTGTTTCGCCGGCTCAATGAGGTCGGCGTCACGGTGGTGGTGGCGACGCACGACCTGCACCTGGTCAAGGAATCCGGGCTTCGTGCC
>DATFUG010000236.1:0-3395 GCA_035261025.1 Steroidobacteraceae bacterium
TTTCCCTACGTGATACGCGTCGTCTCTGAAATTCTCGAATCGAACGGTTCCAGTTCGATGGCCAGCGTGTGCGGCACCAGCCTGGCACTGATGGATGCCGGCGTCCCGGTCAAGGCGCCGGTGGCCGGCGTGGCGATGGGGCTGGTGCTTGAGGGACAGCGCTTCCAGGTGCTGACCGACATCCTCGGTGACGAGGATCACCTCGGTGACATGGACTTCAAGGTCGCCGGATCGCGCGAGGGCATCACCGCGCTCCAGATGGACATCAAGGTCGAGGGCATCACGCCCGAGATCATGCGCGTCGCGCTGGCGCAGGCGCGCGAGGGCCGCCTGCATATCCTCGGTGAGATGAACAAGGTGCTCAGCGCTCCGCGCGCCAAGATGTCCGAATGGGCCCCCTCGATCATCACGCTGAAGATCGATCCGGAAAAGATCCGCGACGTCATCGGCAAGGGCGGTGCGGTGATCCGCCAGATCACCGAGGAGACCGGCACCACGATCGACATCGAGAACGACGGCACCGTGAAGATCGCCTCCGTGATCGGCACGGCCGGGCGGGAAGCCCAGCGTCGCATTGAACTTATTACGGCGGACGTTGAAGTCGGCCGTATCTACGAGGGCAAGGTGGCCAAGCTCATGGACTTCGGCGCCTTCGTCACCATCCTCCCGGGGCGCGACGGCCTGGTGCACATCTCGCAGATCTCGGAGGAGCGCGTCGAGCGCGTGGCCGACAAGCTGCGCGAAGGGGACGTGATCCGGGTCAAGGTGCTCGAGGTCGACCGCCAGGGACGCGTCCGGCTGTCGATGCGCGACGTCGGTCCGCCCTGAACTAGCCGGCAGCCGACTTCAACGCACGGTCGTCCGCCCCTTCGAGCTCGTGGCGCAAACTGGCTTCGAGGCAGGCCGCGACCACAGCGCCGGGCGCCACCTCGTAACTTTGAATCAGCCCGGTGAGGAAGGCCTCGCTCAGGCGGGCGCGGGGGCCGGCTTCCAGGTCCGCGACCACCTGCAGCAGCACGGCCCGCGTAATCTCCAGGCCACTGCGCTGCTCGACGATGCGCAGCCGCGTGTTGCCGGCGATCAGCGCGCGCACGTCTTCGACCGTTACGTAGCGGCTCAGCTCGGTGTCGTACAGGCGCCGGTTGGGGTACTTCTTGATCAGGCGCGGCTCGTTCATGGCACACCCTCCGGCACGCGGCTTCGCAACTGAGGTGACCCTACGATAGTACAGGCCAGCCCCGGTACCCAAATCACTGTCGCTAGTTGGCGTCAAGGTGGGCCAGGCCCCGCAAGCTCTCCAGGCGCCAATGGAGGATCGCCCAGGACCACAGTTCAGGCGGCGGTGCCTGGCGCAGCTCGGGCGGCGGCGCCTGGCGCAGGAGCGACAGCACGCGCCAGAGCAGCTCGGAAGCGCCGGCGATCGCGCCATTCACAGCGTGCGCCGACTTCGAGAGTTTGCGGCCATCGGCCTCGCAGACCAGGGGGAGGTGCGCGTAGCGCTGCTGTGGCACTCCCAAGGCGCTCTGGAGCGAGCGCTGCCAGTACGTGCTCGGCAGCAGGTCCGCCCCGCGGACGATGTCCGTGACCTGCTGCTCGGCGTCGTCAACAACCACCGCGAGCTGGTAGGCATACAGGCCGTCGCGACGGCGGAGGATCGGATCGCCCCCCGCGGCTCGGTCCGGGCCGCATCGTCCGAGCAGCCGGTCGGCAAGGTCGGGCACCGGATTGAGATCCGCACGGAAGCGGGTGGCCACCGGCCCGGGACGGGTCGGGCCCTTGCGGCAGGTCCCGGCGTATCCGCCCGTATCGTCGGTACCGCCCCGGTCGCGCCGCGAGCAGCTGCAGGCGTAGATCAGACCGCGCGGCGCCAGATCGTCCAGGGCCTGCTGGTACAGGGTCAGGCGCCGCGACTGGTGGATCACCGGACCCTCCCAGGTGAAGCCCAGATGCTCCAGGGTGCGGACGATGGCGTCGGCCGCTCCCGGCACCACACGCGGCGTGTCGAGGTCTTCGATACGCAGCAGCCAGCGTCCGCCGCCATGGCGCGCGTCGAGGAAACTCGCCGCTGCGGTCGTCAGGGATCCCAGGTGCAGAGGCCCGGTGGGTGAGGGCGCGAAGCGGCCCACGTAGGCCATGCGAGGCTCAGCGGTAGCGGTCGTCCCGATCGCCATACTGGCGTTCACGGCGCTCACGGCGCTCCTGTGCCTCGAGACTGAGGGTCGCCACGGGCCGTGCTTCCAGGCGCTTGATGCCGATTTCTTCCCCGGTTTCGAGGCAGTATCCATAGCTGCCGTCTTCGATCCGCTTCAGCGCGTCGTCGATCTTGCGGATCAGCTTGCGTTCCCGATCGCGCGTGCGCAGCTCGAGGCTGAATTCCTCTTCCTGAGTGGCGCGGTCATTGGGGTCGGGAAAGTTGGCGGCTTCATCCTTCATATGAGTGACAGTGCGATCGACTTCCACCATCAGGTCGCGCTTCCAGCTCAGCAGGATCTGCTGGAAATGACCCAGCTGCTGCTTGCCCATGTACTGCTCGCCGCGCTTGGCGATGTACGGCTTGACGTTGCGTGGGCCGGCCAGCAGGCTCCCCGGGTCCGCCGCATCGTGCTCATCGACCTCCACCGTCCCCCGCGGCAGCTCGCGCATGATCGTCGTCAGGGCTGCGGGCGGCAGGGGGACGCGCCGCGGCGCGACCGCCGCGCGCGCCGGTGCGGTGCGCGGGGCGGGAGTCTTCGCGGCTACAGTCGCGGGGCGAGCGGCGGGGCGCGCTGCCACCGGGGCCGGGCGCGTGCGACGCGTAGAGGCGGGTGCCTTGCGCGCTTGCGTGCGGTGCGCCGCGGGCTTACGCAGGCTCGAGCGGGCGGCCGCAGGTCGGGCGGCTTTTCGGGTCTTGGACGCCGGCTTCTTGCTTGCCATCGCGCGCTCCTGGAAGGAAGTCTTTCCACGGTTGGGTCATTTTCGAGCGCGCGATTATACCGGGGGCGGGCGGGCTGTACAGGCCTTCCACCCGAGGTGCCCCTGGGTGCACTTTGGCGCCAATCGACGGGGAAAACGCCTAGGGCAGCGCGACCGCGGCCGGGGCCACCCAGTCGGGTTTGCGGTGCTCCGCAACGATCGTGGTCGTGATGCCGCCGCGCACATTGAAGCGCGCCGTCAGGCGTAGGAACCGCGGCGCAAGGGCACGCACCAGCTGCTCCACGATCTCGTTCGTCACGGCCTCGTGGAACGCTCCGCGGTCCCGGTACGACCAGATATAGAGCTTCAGCGACTTGAGTTCGACGCACAGGCGATCGGCGACGTATTCGAGCTCGAGCGTCGCAAAATCCGGCTGGCCGGTCCGCGGACACAGGCAGGTGAACTCCGGAATGATCATCCGGATGGTGTAATCGCGCTCCGGA
>DATFUG010000237.1:0-8272 GCA_035261025.1 Steroidobacteraceae bacterium
CAGATCCTCTCCAACGAACTGTGCGGGCAGCTGCGCGGCCGCGCCATCAACATCCATCACTCCTTCCTGCCGGGCTTCAAAGGCGCGAAGCCCTATCATCAGGCCTATGAGCGGGGCGTGAAGCTGATCGGCGCGACTGCACACTACGTCACGGACGATCTGGACGAGGGGCCGATCATCGAGCAGGTCGTCGAACGCGTGGACCACCGCGATACCCCGGAGATGCTGGTGGCCGCGGGTCGCGATTCCGAGCGCCGCGCACTCTCGACCGCGGTGCGGCTCGCCATCGAGCATCGGATTTTTCTCAACGGCAATCGCACCGTGGTGTTCCGCTAGAGTGCGCACCGCAAGCCCTCAGGATCGCAGGATTAGCTCCGCGCCCTTCTCGGCAACCATGATGGTCGCCGCATTGGTATTGCCCGACGTGACGGTGGGGAACACGGAGGCGTCCACGACACGCAGCGCGTGGATCCCGTGCACGCGCAGGTCGGAATCGACCACGGCGTGGCGCGCATCCGGCCCCATGGCGCAGGTGCCGCAGGCGTGGAACACCGAGCCGCCGCGCTGGCGAAAATCCTCCAGCAGTTCCGCCGGTGATTGCAGTTCGGTGCCCGGCTTCAGTTCGCTCTCGATGACCTGTGCCAGCCCCGGTGCGCTGGCGATGCGCCGCAGCAGCTGCGCACCCTCAAGGACGTCGGTCACGTCGGCGGCGGTGGACAGGGAATTCGGGTGGATGGCCGGCGCCACGAGCGGATCCGGGGACACGAGCGAGATCGAGCCGCGGCTGGTGGGGCGGCAGGTGTTGAAGGACATCAGGAATCCGGGAAAGGGATCCGGCTGTAACAGCCGGCGCTCCAGGCCCGTGACCGTCCCGTAGCTCAGCGGGTTGAAATAGATGTGCATGTTTGGCCGCTGCAGGCCGGGGCGGCTGCGGGTGAACGCTCCGGCCTGGTTGACGCTCATCGCCAGAGCGCCGCGACGGCCCACTAGGTAGCGCAGTGCCGCACGGATCTTGCCACTCAGCGGATAGAGTTCATCGTTTAAGGAAGGCACGCGCGAGCGGAAGTAGTAGTTGACCGCCAGATGGTCCTGGAGCCCCTGGCCCACCGCGGGCGCGTGCAGCACGACCGGGAGGCCCAGACTGCGCAGCGCGGCTTCATCCCCGATACCAGAGAGCTGCAGCAGCTGCGGTGAATTGACTGCGCCCGCAGACACGATCACCTCGCGCCGCGCCTCAGCGCTCCGTCGTTCACCCTGGCGCAGATATTCGACGCCGCGTGCGCGCTGTCCGTGGAAGGTCAGGCGCGTGGCCAGCGCTCCGGTCTCAACGCTGAGATTCCGGCGGCGCATCGCGGGCCGGAGAAAGGCGCTGGCGGTCGATTCTCGCCAGCCGTCGCGGATCGTCATGTGCCAGGTGCCCGCGCCCTCCATGACGGCGCCATTGAAATCGGCGGTGGCCGGAATACCGGCCTCGGCGCAGCCCGCGATGAAGCGCCGGCACAGCGGGTGAGCAGTGTGCGAAATTTCGCTCACGCGCATCGGTCCGCCGGCACCGTGATATTCCGAGGCGCCCCAGACGTGATCCTCCGAGCGCTTGAAGAACGGGAGCACGTCGGCGTAACCCCAGCCGGGATTTCCCGCGGCAGCCCAGTCGTCAAAATCCCCGCGATGGCCGCGCACGTAGACCATCGCGTTGATCGAGCCTGAGCCGCCCAGCACTTTCCCGCGCGGCCAATAGCACTCGCGATTGGCGAGGCCCGGATCGGACGCCGCAAAATACTTCCAGTTGAAACGCGGATCGGTAAACGTCCGCCCGTAGCCAATCGGCACGCGTATCCAGGGACTCCGATCCGACCCGCCGGCCTCGAGCAGCAGCACGCTGTAACGTCCGTTCGCGGTCAGCCGGTTGGCCAGCACACAGCCCGCCGAACCCGCCCCTGCTATGATGTAGTCGAATTCAGCCACGAGCGCGCTCGCATTGCCCACCAAGATCGATCTGCGGAAGCTCCCGCCGCTCAATGCCCTCAAGGGATTCGAGGCGGCCACGCGACGACAGAGTGTCCGGGAGGCCGCCGATGAACTGTTCCTCACCCACCCCGCAGTAAGTTACCAGATTCAGGTCCTGGAGCAGGACCTGGGCGTGGAACTGTTCTCGCGCGCCGGCCGCTCGCTCGCGCCGACAGCGGAAGGCCGCCTCTTCTACGGCTACGTACGCCAGGCGCTCGAGACCCTGATCGAGGGCGTGGAGAGCGTGCGCCGTGCCCGCGCCGACTCGCCGCTGCGCGTTCAGACCTACATCACGGCCTCGATCCGCTGGCTGGCGCGCAAGCTCCCTGATTTCGTAGCGGCCCATCCGGATATCAAGGTCCTGCTCACGACCTATGCCTTCGACTGGGCCTTCGACGACACGATTGCCGATGTGGGCCTCGTCTACTGCGAGAAGGAACCCGGGCCGGAATACTGCTGGATTCCCCTGTTCGACTATCGCCTGCACGCGGTCTGCAGCCCGGCGCTCGCCCGGCCGCTGGGGCCAACGCCCTCCCCGGCGGCGCTGCTCACCTTGCCGCTGGTGGCGATCTACAGCGAATCCCACCACTGGGACCTGTGGTGCGAATCGGCGCGGCTGGTGTACGACGCCAAGCCGGCCATCGTGGTCGATACGCTCGCCGTTGCGCTGGAGATTGCGCTCGCAGGGCGCGGGGTGGCGCTCGTGAATGGCCCCTTCGACACCGATCTGCTGGCCTCCGGACAACTCGTGCAGCCGGTCAGCCACGAGTATGTCTGCCCGGGAAGCTGGGGGCTGATCTGCCGGCGCGAGTCGCAGGACAATCCGCGCGTCAAGGCGTTCATGGACTGGCTGGTGCGCGCCGCTCAGCCGACGGACACCAAACCCGCCTAAGCCGCCGGCGCCTGCCCGCGGCCGCGCGGCACCACCTCGGCACCGCGCTGCGCGGGTTCAAGGTCGACCATTTCGGCGGGAAAGCCCGGCGCGAGCACCTTTACGCCGCAGGCCTCCTCGAGCCGGCGAATGATGTTGGGAGAATGTTCCCGCGCTCCATAGCGGTGCTCGCCATCCTGGAATATCTTCAGCACCAGCGGCGAGAGCTCGAGCGGCACCCGGTGTTCGCGCGCGAGCGCATCGAACAGGCCGACGTCCTTGATCACCAGGTCCATGGTGAAATTGATATCGCGGCTGCCGTTGAGGATCACCTGCGATTCGGTCTCGTGGACGAAGGAATTGCCCGAGGAAACTCGGATGCCCTCGTAGGTCATGTTCAGATCGAGTCCGGCCACCCGAGCCACCGTCAGCGCCTCGGCCAATGCCGCCAGGTGCACCGTGCACAGGTAGTTCGTCAGCACCTTGAGCATCGAGGCCGATCCGAGCGGACCGGTATGGAGGATATCGCGGCCCAGGATGGCCAGTGTCGGCAGCACGCGTTCAAAGGCCGCCCGGCTGCCGCCCGCGAAAATCGCAATATTTCCGGTGGCCGCCCGATGGCAGCCCCCTGAAACCGGGCAATCCATCGCCGTCGCACCGAGCGCCTCGACCTTGGCGGCCAGGCGCCTGACTTCGGCACTGTCCGTCGTACTCATCTCGAGCCAGGTTTTTCCGGCGCCCAGGCCGGCGAGGACGCCATCGGGTCGCTCCATGACGTCCGCCGATGCCGCTGGCGATGGCAGGCAGGTGATAACGATGTCGACAGCGGCCGCCAGCTCACGCGGCGACGAGGCGCGCTTCGCGCCCCGGGAGACGAACGAGTCCACCACCGCGGCATTCAGATCGCGCACGGTGAGATCGACGCCCTGGCGCAGGAGATTCCCCGCCAGTTTGCTGCCCACATTGCCGAGGCCGATGAATCCGATTCGCGTGTCAGTCACGAAAGCACCACCTTGAATGTCGAGGCCGGCAGGCGCCCCGCTGGCGCAGAGGCTAGCGACATGGCAATGTCCGGAACAAGCAAAAAATATCGCGGGACCGGAAAGGGCCATTGGGCCTGGCAGCGGGCGATCGGCTTTATTGCTGGCGCGGCTCGCCAAGTTTGCGTTAAATGCAGGCTGGCTGACTTCTGCGCCGGGGGCCTGAATTCATGAGCACGAGCACGATCACTTACGCGCAATCAGCGGCGGCCAACGAAGATTCGGCCGCCCTGCGCTGGTACGTGCTGCTATTGATGTGCCTCGTCTACACACTCAGCATCACCGATCGTTACATGGTCACCCAGGTGCTGGACCCGATCCGGCGCGAGCTGAAGCTGACTGACTCCGGCGTTGGCCTGCTGACCGGCCCCTCGCTGGCCCTGTTTTACGTGATCCTGGGATTCCCGATTTCCTGGCTCATCGACCGCAGCAGCCGGAGAAACATCATCTCGGTGTCGATCATCGCCTGGTCGGCCATGACCCTGTGCACCGGGCTGTCGCGCACGTCATGGCAATTTCTGCTGTCGCGCATTGGGATTGGCATTGGCGAAGCGGGCGGCACGCCCGGCGCAAATTCCATCATCTCCGACTACTTTCCGGCAGCACGCCGCCCGATGGCGCTCACGGTATTCTCGCTAGGCGCGCCTATCGGCGCGTATTTTGCGTCGGACACCACCGGCGCGATCGCGGACCTGCACGGCTGGCGAGCTCCATTCCTGTGGCTGGGCGCACCCGGAGTCATCGTGGGTCTGTTGATCTATCTCACGGTGAAGGAACCACGGCGCGGGAAGCTCGACGCGGTCCTGGTCGACAAGAAGCCCTCGTTCCTGGACGCCATGATCTACCTGTGGAGCCAACGCTCGGCGGTGCACGTCATGGTCGCGAGTGCGCTGACCGCCCTGTGGGGTTGGGGCCTGATGTACTGGACGCCGACTTTCCTGATCCGAAGCTATGGCCTGAGCCCGGGCGAGGCTGGGGCGATCACCGGCCCGATCCACCTGTACGGGGGCGTGGCCGCCACGCTTTATACCAGCTGGCTGCTGACCCGCCCCTCGATGGCCGATCCACGCCGCATCGTGCAACTGATGGGCTGGTGGATCGGTCTCGCAACCGCCGTGTCGCTGGTCATCTACACGACGCACTCGCTGGCGCTGACACGCTGGCTTTTCTGGTTATTCATTCCGTCGATCTATTTCTACATCGGGCCCTGCTTCGGCATGTTGCTCAACCTGGCAGAGCCGCGCATGCGGGCCGTGTTCTGCGCCGCCACGCTGTTTGTTGCGAACGTCGGCAACCTGATTGTGGCTCCGGTCGGCGTCGGGCTGCTGAGCGACTGGTTCGCGCCCGGCCACGGCGCGCCTGGAGAGTCCCTGCGCCTGGCGATGCTGTGCCTGGTGCCAACCGGCTTTTGGGCGACGTACCATTACTTCCGGTCGGTAGGTCGCCTGGCGCAGGACCAGGAACGCGCCACCGGCGTTGCCGTCCGCCCGCGATAGTTGTTCTTCAGCAAACACGGAGACCATCGACAGTGAGATCGCTTCAGCACTACATCTTGGGGCGCTGGGTGAGTCCCAGCGGCGGCGCCACGCCCTACCCGGTGATCAATCCGGCCACCGAACAGGCCGTCGCACAAGTGCTGATGGGTTCAGCACAGGACGTCGATATTGCGGTGCGCGCGGCCCGCGCCGCATTTCCGGCCTATGCAGCGCGGTCGCTGGACGAGCGCATCGCGGACTTGCAGCGCCTGCATGCGGTGTTCAAACGGCGCTATGCCGAAATGGTCGCGGCGATCACCACCGAGATGGGCGCACCGCTCGACCTGTCGTCCGGCACCCAGGCCGCCAGCGGCCTGGAACACATCGACGCCACGATCGAGGCCGCGCGGCAGCTGGACTGGGAAAGGAAGGTAGACCGAACCGTCAACGTGGTGCGCGAGCCCATCGGCGTCTGCGGGCTCATCACACCCTGGAACTGGCCCATCAATCAGATCATGGGCAAGTTGGCTCCGGCGCTGGTCGCCGGGTGCACCGTGGTGCTCAAACCCAGCGAGCAGGCGCCGCTCTCGGCGCACCTCCTTGCGGAGTTCATCGACGAATCGGGCCTGCCGCCGGGCGTGTTCAACCTGGTGCACGGGAGCGGTCCCGTGGTCGGCGCCGCCATGAGTGCCCATCCCGACATCGACATGCTTTCCTTTACCGGTTCGACGCGCGCCGGCATCGCCGTGGCCCGGGCAGCGGCGGACACCGTCAAGCGCGTCACACAGGAACTCGGTGGCAAGTCAGCCAACATCGTGTTCGCCGACGTCGATCTGGACGCCACCATCGCGCGTGGCGTGCGCCAGTGCTTCAATAACACCGGGCAATCCTGCAGCGCACCGACCCGCATGCTTATCGAAGCGTCGGTGTACGAGCGTGCGCTCGACATTGCCGCTGCCACTGCCCGCGCAATCAAGGTGGGCGACCCGACGAGGCCGGGCGATCATCTGGGGCCGCTGGCCTCGCGAATGCAGTTCGACAAGGTCCAGAGCTGCATCGCGGCCGGCATTGCAGAGGGCGCACGCCTGCTAGTCGGCGGCCCTGGCCGGCCGGAGGGTCTGGGGACCGGATTTTTCGCGCGCCCGACGCTGTTTTCCGAGGTGCACAATCAGATGTCGATCGCGCGCGAGGAAATCTTCGGCCCGGTGCTGTGCCTGATGCGGTTTGCGACGCTCGATGAGGCGATCGAGATCGCCAACGATACGCCCTATGGACTGGCGGCCTACGTGCAGACGGCTGACCCCCAGAAGGCCCAGGCCGTCGCGCGCCGCCTGCGCGCCGGCAGCGTGCGCCTGAACGGCGCGCCGGTCGGCTACGCAGAACCCTTTGGCGGTTACCGCCAGTCGGGCAACGGCCGCGAGGGAGGCGTGTACGGCCTGCTTGAATTCCTGGAACTGAAATCGATCAACGGTTACTACGCCTCCTGAAGGACGCGATTGCCATGAAGCTCAAGGATATCAAGACCTTCGTCGTCGGCAATCCGCCGCCGCACAACGGCGGGCGTTATTTCGTGTTCGTCAAGCTCACGACGGATGGCAACGTCCACGGCGTCGGCGAGGCCTATTGCGTTCCCTTTCACCCCTCGATCGTGGCGCGCATGCTCGAGGATGTCTTCGGCCGGTACCTCGCCGGGGAAGATCCGCACAACATCGAGAAAATCTGGCGGCGCGTGTATTCCTCCGGGTTCACGCAGCACTCCGATCTCACGCTGATGGGCGTGCTGAGCGCCCTCGAGATGGCCTGCTGGGACATCATCGGCAAGGAGGCTGGCCAGCCGGTCTACAACCTCCTGGGCGGGCGCGTGCACGAGCGGCTGCGCTCCTACACCTATATCTATGCGCGCCCGAGCGACAAGGTGGACGTCTACCAGGATCCCGACCTTTCGGCCGAACGCGCGGTCGAGTTGGTCAAGCAGGGTTTCACGGCCATCAAGTTCGATCCGGCCGGACCGTACACGGCCTTCGACGGCCGGCAGCTGCGCCTGCCGGCGCTCGATCTGTGTGAGCGCTTCGTGCGCCAGCTGAGAGAGGCCGTGGGCTCCAGAGCGGACCTGCTCTTTGGCACCCACGGGCAGATGACGGCCGCGGGTGCGATCCGCCTTGCGCGCCGGCTGGAACCCTACGATCCCCTGTGGTTCGAGGAGCCCGTCCCGCCGGACGCGCCGGAGGAGATGGCCCGGGTGGCGCGCGCGACGAGCATTCCGATCGCCGCCGGTGAGCGGCTGGCGAGCAAGTACGACTTTGCCCGGTTGCTGCGCGCCGGCAGTGCGGCCATCCTGCAGATGAACCTGGGGCGGGTGGGCGGCATACTGGAAGCCAAGAAAATTGCGTCCATGGCGGAAGTCGATCACGTGCAGATCGCACCGCACCTGTATTGCGGGCCCGTGGTGGGTGCCGCGAACATCCAGCTCGCGACCTGCAGCCCCAATTTCCTGATCCAGGAGAGCATCGAAACCTGGCAGGGCTTCCACGCGGCCATACTGAAGAAGCCGATTCAGTGGTCGGAAGGCTACATCATTCCGCCCACCGAGCCGGGTTTGGGGGTCGAATTGAACGAGGACTACATCAAGAGGTTCCCCTACGAGGGATCGCAGCTGCACCTCGAGATGAGCGCACAACCCCTGCCCTAGGGCGGACCCAAGGCGTGCCGTCCGGGATGACCTTTGAATCGCAGCAGGAGATTGACAGACCGGGGCGGCACCGGTAGATTCCGACAAACTAAAGTGGGAAGGTTTCCATAGCGGACGTTCAGTGGTTGCGGGCAGCCTATCGTTTGGCGCTGAACCCGAGAAACGCCGCATGGGGAGAGTGGGTTTGCAG
>DATFUG010000238.1:0-2518 GCA_035261025.1 Steroidobacteraceae bacterium
TCGCGCAGCATGTTGATGAAGCGCGACGCCCAGCGGCGCCAGGCGATGTCCTGGCGCTGCTTGCGGATCGTGCCGACGTAGTCGTGGCCGGCATCGAGCTCGGCGAGCACGCGCGGGATCTCTTCGGGCGGGTTCTGCAGATCGGCGTCCAGCGTGATCAGGTAGCGGCCGCGCGCGTAGGCGAAGCCGGCCAGGATGGCGCGGTGCTGCCCGAAATTGGCCGCGAACAGCACCACCCGCGTGACTTCAGGGCGCCGCTCGAACTGCTCGCGCAAAATCGCCACCGAACGGTCACGGCTCCCGTCGTTGACGAAAATCACTTCGTAGCTGCGCTGCAGCGCATCGAGCGCCGGATACAGGCGTGCGAACAGCAGCGGCAACGCGGCCTCTTCGTTGTAGACTGGTATGACCAGCGAGATTTCCGGCGGCGTGCCGTTCATGTGCGCCTGGCCCGGCCTGGCGCGCGCGCGCGCGTGGCGGCCACCAGCGCCGCCGGGAGCGCCGCCAGCACGCGATCGACGTCGGCGTCCTGCATGGCCGCAAACATCGGCAGGCTGACGATGCCGCGGCCGATGCGCTCGGCGACCGGAAACTCGCCGGGCCCATGGCCCATCCGGCGAAACAGCGTGAACAGATGCATCGCCGGGTAATGCACGCCGATGCCAATGCCGGCTGCGCGCATTTCACTGATGAATACCGCGCGCTCGGCACCCTCGGGAAGCACGAGCTGGAACATGTGCCAGTTCGACTGGGTGTAGTCCTCGTGCGGCAACTCGCAGCCGAGCGTGCGATCGATGCGCGCGAAATAGCGCCGTGCCAGCTCGCGCCGCCGCGCCGTGAAGGCCGCCAGGTGCGGGAGCTGTCCCAGGCCGATGCAGGCGGCAATGTCGGTCAGATTGTGCTTGCCGCCCGCGAGCGTGACATCCATCCCTTCCCAGCTGTCGCCGTGCCGCACAGCGCCCTGCAATCGCCACAGCTCGCAGCGCCGCGCCTCCTCTTCGTCGTTGAGCACGAGGCACCCGCCCTCGGCGCTCGTGATGTTCTTGTTGGCGTGGAAGCTGATGGACACCAGATCGCCACAGCTGCCGATCATGCGGCCGGCCCAGTTCGCGCCCATCGACTGCGCGGCATCCTCGATGACCCGCAGGCGCCGCGCGGTGGCGATCGCGTACAGTCGATCCCGATTGACCGGGAGCCCGGCGAGATCCACCGGCATGATCGCACGCGTACGCGGCGTGATCGCCGCTTCAATGCGCTCGACGTCCATATTGCGCGTGCGCGGATCGCAGTCGACGAACACGGGCCGCGCTCCGGCACGCAGCACCACGTTGGCGGTCGCCACCCAGGACAGGGGTGTGGTGATGATCTCATCGTCCGCGCCGACGCCCGCCAGCGCGAGTGCGATTTCCATCCCGCCCGTCGCGGAGCTCAGCGCGCGCACCGGCCGGCCGCCAAACAGCGCGGACAGCTGCGCCTCGAATTCACGCACCTTCGGCCCGCTGGTGATCCACCCCGAACGCAGGACCTCGCCCACTGCCGCGATGGTCGCCTCGTCGATCGAGGGGCGGGTGAGGGGCAGGAACGGAGGACTGGTCGCCATGGCCCGCTCAGCTGCCGCCGGAGCTGCGCGCGACCAGCCAGACTCCGACCAGGATGATGCCAATGCCGGCGATGCGCGCACCGCTTAAGGTTTCACCAAACAGCCACCAGGCCGCCACGGCATTGACGACGTAGCCGACCGACAGCATCGGGTAGGCGACGCTCACTTCGACTCGCGCGAGGGCCAGGATCCAGACCACGACACTCAGGGCGTAGCAGGCGAGACCGGCGATGATCGACGGGTTGTAGACCAGCCGTCCTGCAATGGCCAGGGCGTTGCCGGCGCGCAGTTCCAGATTCGCGAGCGAACCGGCTCCGGCCTTGAGGAACAGCTGGGCGATGGCATTGAGCAGCACGCCAGAAAGCACCAGCGCGAGTTGTGGACCCTTCATTGCCGGACTACCGCGACCAGGGACGGCGCAGTGTATATCACGCGCATCGGCAGTCCCATCCGGCGCAGCTCCAGGTAACTTTCGGCACGAATCACGGCCATTGCGTCGCGCTCCCCCTGCCAGCGGGCGGCAAACTGCGCCAGATCCGGGATCCAGCGCCCCGGTTCCTGCCGGAGGCCAAAATCGAGCTCGCCGCGATAGCCGACCAGGGTGCAGGGGCGCTTCAGATAAAAGGGTAGCGACTGCTCGTAGTCATCGACGCAGTAGATCGTGGTACCGGAGTGCAGTTGCGCCGCGGCGGCCGTGATCAGTGCCTCGAGGCTCCGCTGCTGCGGCATCTGCTGGGCGGCCGGAAGCAGCACGGTGAGCAAGGCCAGGCTCCCCAGCGTGGCTGTGGCGACGGCAACGACTGCGCCGGCCTTCGGCGCGAGCCAAGCCGCCGCCGCGGTGAGCAATGCCGCGAGCAGGAAGCCGGTGCCGATGGCCGGACCTGCTGGACCTGCGGCGATATCGAGCCGGGCGGCCAT
>DATFUG010000239.1:0-2312 GCA_035261025.1 Steroidobacteraceae bacterium
GCGATCGGGTGTGCCGGGCTGCACTTCCACGGTGGAGAAGAACTGGCTGTCATCGAGCGCAAACTGCGTGCGCAGCCGCTTGATTTCGTCGTACGGCTCGCCCTCGTGATAGCGCAGGTAGCGGCGGATCTGCGTGGCGCGGATCGCCGTCTGCTCGATGGTGGTGGCGCCGAAGTAGTAGCGATCCCCGGTCTCCAGCTCGAGAAAGACGCTGGCGCGATGTGCCGCCGGGTCGATCTGCAGTTCGTTGCGCAACATGCGGGCGTCGAGATAGCCGTAGGTGGCGGCCGCCAGCTGCAGATCCGACTTGACCTTCTCGTAAGCGGCATGCTCGAGCCGTTCACCCTGGCGCAGCGCGGGTGCGGTGGCGATGCGTACGAACACGGGATCGCTGGCACCGGAGCCATGTACGAGGACGCTGATCGCATCGAGCAGCACCGGCTCGCCCGGATCGATGTTGATCTGGACTCGCCAGTTGCGCTGGTTGTCCACCGGCGTGAGCGTTGCGCTCACCGTAGGAGCGTAGTAGCCATAGGGGCGCAGCGCGTCGCGCACTTCGCCGTCCACGCGGCGGTACAGGCGCGCGACCGCGTCTGCCTCAATGCGGTCGCGGTCCTTGTAACGCTCCAGGCTGAGCAGCGCCAGCACATTGCGGCGCAGTTCGCTGTCGACACCGTTGACCTCGATGCGGATCGCGGCCCACGCCGGAGCGGCCGCGGCGCCCAGCAGCAGCAAAGCCAGCGCCGGCAGCCCGGCGCGGCCGCCCAGGCCGGACAGGCGCAGCAACAGTCTCATCATTTTGAGAGTGGCCGTACGGCCCATGGTTCCCTAGGCGGCATCGAGTCTCGCGCCGGTCGTCCGCAGGTACCAGGTGTCGATCAGACGGCGCGCAATCGTGTAGGGCGGGGGCAGGACGCTCGCGCCCGCCGTGCCGAGCTCCGCGGCCGTGAACCAGCGCGCGTGCTCCAGTTCGCCGTCGAGCCTGATCGGTGCCGCGCTGCTGGCCGTGGCGTGGAACCCGAGCATCAGGGAAGAGGGGAACGGCCAGGGCTGCGAAGCCACATAGCTGATGGTCTGTACGCGTACGCCCGCCTCCTCATAGACCTCGCGGGCCACCGTGTCCTCCAGGCTCTCGCCGGGCTCGACGAAGCCGGCCAGCGTGGAATACCGACCCGCCGGCCAGCCGGGCTGCCGGCCCAGCAACGCCTGATCGCCATCGCTCACCAGCACAATGATGGCCGGATCGATGCGCGGAAAGAATTCGGCGCCGCATTCGCTGCTGGTGCACTGGAGACTATGACCCGCGCTGCGCGCTCGGGTCGGCGCCCCGCACACCCCGCAGTGACGGTGGCGGGCGCGCCAGATCAGCAGCGCGCGGGCACAGGCCAGGACGGCCGCTTCGGATTCCGGCAGCTCCGTGAGCAGCGGGCGCAGTTCCGCCAGCTGCGTGTCGGCGGGAAAATCCGTGGTATCCGGGAGCGCATCGATCAGCACGCAGCGCGCGCCACTGAACCACCCCAGCAGCACCAGCTGTTCGGGGTCGCACGCGCCGACCAGCGGGTGAGTGCGGTCCAGAAAGGCAATGCGGGTCGAAGGGCTCCGCCGCACCAGGTGCTGGGTGCCACAGGAAACCAGAAACTGCGTCCCGGGTTCACCGAGCGCCTGCGCTACCCAGCCGGCGTCGGCGCGCGATTCGGAGCGCCGCTCCAGCCAGGCGCCACTGAAGGGATTCTCGTTGCGCTGGGTCGTCATCGGGCCACCGTGTGCATGGCCCGATCTTAACAGTTGGCCCAGACCGGCCTCTATGGAGACCCGGCACCCGCCAACGGGGCGGCGCGCGCGCGATGGCGGAGCGGCGCGGGTCCGTCCGCGCCGTCGCCCTCGGAGCAGCGCACGCAGAGCGGCGGGCGCAGCGCGTAGGGGTCGGTGACCAGGAGCACGCCGCAGCTGGGGCAGCCGCCGCAACGCAGCTCCTGGCCGCGGTCGAGCGTCTCCACCAGCAGCACGGCGTGCTCGAAGCTGATCGCAGGCACGCTCACGAGGCTCCGGTAGATCTCGTAGGCCTGGCACAGCGCTGCCGCGCGGGTCACTCCGGCCGCCGGCCGCGTCCCTTGCCCACCGTCGAGCAATCCGAGCAGGCAGCAGATGCTCGCGAGCGCGGCCGCCTCCTGACGGAGCCGCGCCGTGCGCATGAAGAACGCGGATTGCCGCGGCGACTTGCCGCGATGCCGCGCAATGCGGCGGCCGCCGTCCTGCAGATAGGCGCGATAGAGCTTGCGGATCCGATCGTCGGTGAGCCCGGTCCACTGGCG
>DATFUG010000240.1:0-3703 GCA_035261025.1 Steroidobacteraceae bacterium
CGCGCACGTCCACGGCATGGCGGCCACCATGCTGCGGCCGGGCGATGTGGTGATGGCGTTTTCGGCCAGCGGGCGCACGGTGGACCTGCTCTCGAGCGTCGATCTGGCGCGCGAATCGGGGGCCGATGTCATCGGCATCACTGCGCTGGGCTCGCCCCTGGCCGCACGCTGTAGCGTAGCGCTGGAGCTGCTGGTCGATGAGGACACGGATATCTACACGCCGATGACGACCCGGCTCGCGCAGCTCGCCGTGGTCGATGTGCTGGCGGTCGGCGTCGCACTGCGCCAGGGGCCCGAGCTGCTCACCCGGCTCGAGCGGGCGAAAGAGAGTCTGCGCAGCAAGCGCGTGCGCGGTTTCGACTAACGAGCGCGCTGCGGCCTAACGCCTGGACTGCGCTTCGTTAGCGCAGAACCACTCATAGGTGCGCTTGAGGCCCTCATCCAGTGTGGTGGTGGCGCGCCAGCCGAGTTTCAGCAGGCGATTCACGTTCAACAGTTTTCGCGGTGTACCGTCGGGCTTCGAGCTGTCGAAGTCCAGCTCGCCCTGGAAGCCGACAACCTTGCCGACCCGCTCAGCGAGCTCGCGAATCGTGACATCTTCGCCCACGCCGATGTTGATGAGGCCCGCCCCCGAATACGTCTGCGTCAGGAACACCACCGCGTCAGCCAGATCATCCACATAAAGAAACTCACGCCGCGGGGTGCCGGAACCCCAGATCACGACGGATTTCTGGCCCCCGCGCCGGGCCTCGTGAAACTTGCGGATCAGCGCGGGCAATACGTGTGAACTCTCCAGTCCGAAGTTGTCGCCGGGACCGTAGAGGTTCGTGGGCATCAGTGAGATCGCATCGAACCCGTACTGTCTCTGGTAGGCCTGGCACATCTTGATCCCGGCGATCTTCGCGATGGCATACCACTCGTTGGTCGGTTCCAGCGGCCCGGTCAGCAGGCTGTCCTCATCGAGCGGCTGCGGCGCCGCCTTGGGGTAGATGCAGCTGGAGCCCAAAAACGTCAGTTTGCGAGTGCCGTTCCGGTAGGCCGCGTCGATGACGTTGTTCTGCACGACGAGGTTGTCGCGAATGAAATCGGCCGGATAGCTGTTGTTGGCCAGAATGCCGCCGACGCGCGCGGCCGCCAGGATCACCACTTCCGGTCGATGGGTGCTGAACCAGGCCTCGACGTCGGACTGGCGGGTCAGCTCCAGTTCGCTCCGTTCGGCCACCAGCAGCTGCTCGTAGCCTAGTGCGCGCAGGCGGCGCACCACGGCTGAGCCCACGAGGCCCTGATGCCCGGCGATGTAGATGCGCGTCTGTTTATTCATGTCTCGAATAGGTCTTGAACCCCTCGCGCGCAATCAGCGCGTCGCGCCGTGCCTGCTCCAGGTCCCCCTCGACCATTTCCTTGACCAGCTCACTGAAGCTGATCAGCGGTGCCCAGCCCAGCTGGGCCCGGGCCTTGCTCGCATCCCCCAGCAGTGTTTCGACCTCGGTCGGGCGGAAGTAGCGCGGGTCGACCTTGACGATGACCGTGCCAGTCACCGCATCGATCCCCTGTTCATCGACGCCCTTGCCGCGCCACTCCAGGCGCTGCCCAAGCAGTTCGCCGGCCCGCGTGACGAATTCCCGCACCGAATGCTGCTCGCCCGTGGCAATGACGAAATCATCGGCCTGTTCCTGCTGCAGCATCAGCCACTGCGCGCGGACGAAGTCCTTGGCGTGGCCCCAGTCGCGCAGCGCATCGAGGTTGCCCAGGTACAGGCATTCCTGGAGCCCCTGGGAGATGCGCGCCAGGGCGCGGGTAATCTTCCGGGTCACGAAGGTCTCACCCCGGACCGGCGATTCGTGGTTGAAGAGAATGCCATTGCAGGCGTACAGCCCGTAGGCCTCGCGATAGTTGACGGTGATCCAGTAGGCGTAGACCTTGGCGGCGCCATAGGGAGAGCGGGGATAGAACGGGGTGCTCTCGCGCTGGGGGGATTCCTGCACCCGGCCGTACATCTCGGAAGTCGCGGCCTGGTAGAAGCGAGTCTGCTTCCCAAGACCGAGGATCCGGATGGCCTCGAGCAGGCGCAGGGTGCCCAGTGCATCCGAGTTGGCCGTATATTCAGGGGTCTCGAAGGACACCGCGACGTGGCTCTGCGCCGCCAGGTTGTAGATCTCGTCGGGCTGCACCTGTTGCACGATGCGGATCAGGTTGGTGGCATCCGTCAGGTCGCCATAGTGCAGCCGCAGGCGCACATGGCTCTCATGGGGATCCTGGTAGAGGTGATCGATGCGGTCGGTATTGAAGCTTGAGGCACGACGCTTGATGCCATGCACGGAGTAGCCTTTCGCCAGCAGCAGTTCGGCCAGATAGGCGCCATCCTGGCCGGTAATGCCGGTAATCAGCGCGGTCTTGCTCATGGCAGGTCCTTCGAAGCGGGCGGCAAGTGCAGAGTTTACGTCGACAAGGCACCCCAGAGGCTAATCTAATAGGGCCCGGGCCGGTTAACGGGCGGCAGATGGAAGTGGAGACCATGCAGGATCGTCGTCGCATTCGTGTGGTAGGCATGATGGCCGCTGCATTGCTGCTGGCAGCGGCCGCAGCAGCTGACGTGGACAAGTCGCCCGTGGATGCCCAGGAGGCGGGCTTGCGCACCTCGCTGGCGCCGACCGCCGCGGTCATTACACGTGACGGTGAAGCACTCAAGGTGGAATTCCCGGTCCGGCTGGCGTTTGTGCCGGATGGCATGGAATTGCTCCCCACAGGTAAGCAGCTGCTCGACATCCTGGCCCGCTCGCTTCGCGCGCATGAGCACACGCAGGTGGTGGTGGCGGTGTACACGGATGTCATCGGCAGCAGTGAATTCAACCAGCAGCAGTCCCTGGCGCGCGCCGAAGTGGTGGTGAGGTACCTGCGTGACAAGTCCGTCGCCGGCGCGCGCCTGATTGCGCGTGGCGTGGGAGAGTCCGCGCCGCTGAGTGCTGAGAACACGCCCGCAGGGCGCGATCTGAACCGCCGCCTGCAGGTGATCATCACGCCTTTGTCTTCGTAGTCCCCATCCGTTAGGCTTGCGCGCTTTCGCAATGGACTCAGAAGCTTAGCACTCATGAAAGTCACGATATTCGGGTCCGGCTATGTCGGCCTGGTGACCGGCGCCTGCCTGGCGGAAGCCGGCAATCATGTGGTCTGCGTCGATATTGACGCCGCCAAAGTGGCCCGGCTCAAGGCGGGCGAGATCCCGATCCACGAGCCCGGCCTGGATGCGCTGATCCGCCGCAATCGCGACGGCGGCAGGCTTGAGTTCACCACCGACGCCGCGCGCGGCGTGGATCACGGCCTGTTCCAGCTGATCGCGGTCGGTACGCCACCGGATGAGGACGGGTCCGCCGATCTGCGGCACGTGCTGAGCGTGGCGCGCGAGATCGGCGCACGCCTCACGCGCTACGCCGTGGTGGTGACAAAATCGACCGTGCCGGTGGGTACGGCGGACAAGGTCCGCGAACAGCTGGTGGCTGCGCTGGCGGCCCGCGGTGCGAGCGTGGAGTTCGACGTGGTCTCGAACCCCGAATTTCTCAAGGAAGGCGCCGCCATCCAGGACTTCCTGAAGCCCGACCGTGTCGTCATCGGCACGGACAGCGCGCGCAGCACGGAGCTCATGCATGCCCTGTACGAGCCCTTCACGCGCAATCATGACCGGCTGATCGTGATGGACATCCGCTCG
>DATFUG010000241.1:0-6214 GCA_035261025.1 Steroidobacteraceae bacterium
GTGCGCCACTTGATGCCGGTCGGAAACGCGGCGCCACCGCGCCCGCGCAGCCCCGAGTCGATCACCGCCTGCACGATCGCTTTAGGCTCCATCGCAGCGGCGGCCAGCAGTCCCTTGTAGCCGCCGTGAGCACGATAGTCATCCAGGCTCAGCGGATCAATCACGCCAATGCGGGTGCAGGTGAGCCGCTCCTGCTGCGCCAGATAGGGAATCGAGTCCACGGCGCCGTGGCACAGGGGATGCGCGCCACCCTGGAGAAGTCCAGCCGCGTACAGGCCCGGCACATCCTTCTCCTGCACCGGCCCGTAGGCCACGCGCCCGCGCGCGGTCTGCACTTCGACGAGCGGTTCGAGCCAGAAGGCCCCGCGCGAACCGTTGCGTACGATTTGAATGGGCTGCTTGTTCCGCGCGGCCTCGGCCTTGAGCGCGCGCACCACAGCATTCGCACCCAGCGCCACCGCCGTTGCTTCGCCGGGTACATAGACAGTGATGGTCATTTCCTGGCACTCGCCAACAGCGCGTCGAATCGCTCCGGGGTCACGCCGGCGTGCAATTCCTTGTCGATCATCAGCGACGGCCCGCAGGCGCAATTGCCCAGGCAGTATACGGGCTCGAGCGTAAAGCCGCCGTCGGCGCTGGTGCCGTGGAAGTCTACGCCCAGCACGCGCTTGGCGTGAGCTTCCAGTGCCACGGCGCCCACCGCCTGGCAGGCTTCGGCACGACATAAGTAGATCAGCCTGCGCCCCGGCTTGGTCTGCCTGAAGTAGTGATAAAAAGTCAGCACACCATGGACGTCAGCGCGCGAGAGATTGAGTTCAAAGGCGATGACGGGCACGAGCTGCGGCGGCACCCAGCCAAGGCGGTCCTGGATGGCATGCAGGACCGGCAGCAGTGCGCCCTTCAGTTGCCCATGGGCACGCACGGCATCGAGCACCGCGGCGCTCTCGGCCTTCGACAGATCCGCACCCGGTGCGGCCCGGACCGGAATGCCCACGGCGCGTGGCCCGCTCATTCGAGTTCACCGCAGTACACGGTCAGGCGCGGCGGACGCACCCACCCGGCGAGCGTCACGCCCGCCTGCTGCGCCAGTTCCACGGCCAGCGCCGTCGGCGCGGAAATCGCGGCGACCAGCCGGCAACCGACCTCAGCGGCCTTGTGCACCACCTCATAGGAAGCGCGCGAAGTCACCAGCAGGCTGTGCGGCACGCCGCCGGCGCGCATCACCGCGCCCGCGGCCTTGTCGATCGCGTTGTGGCGGCCCACGTCCTCGCGCACAGTGAAGCTCTCGTCGGTGCAGATCAGTGCCGCCGCGTGCACCGCGCCGGTGGCGCTGTTGTAGGGCTGCATGGCCGCCAATCGCGCCATTCCAGCCGCAATGGCGCTGACGGAGGCGCGCGGCGTGGCTGGATCGACGTGCCGGACAGGCCGGATCGCCGCCTCGAGCGTGGAGGTGCCGCACAGGCCGCAGCCCGTCCGGCCAGTGAGGTTGCGATCGCGCGTGTCCAGGAGCGCCGCACGCACGTCGGGAATCTGCATCGCGAGGGTGACGCCATGCGGCGTCCAGGCCACATCGACCAGGGTCAACTCCTCCGGCCTCCTGACAATTCCCTCGGTCAGGGCAAATCCAAGCGCAAAATCCTCCAGATCCGCCGGCGTCGCCAGCATGACCGCATAGGCCCGGCCGTTGAACTGCATCGCCACCGGAACTTCCATCGCGAGGGTCTCGGCCACGCTCCGGGTCTGGGCGCCTTCGATGCGCCGCGCGGCCACCCGCTGCAGCGGACCGCGTGCTTCATCACCCAGGGTTTCAGCCGGTTTCACCACCCCTGGATCTCCGGCGCCGCGCGATGCTGTGGACTGGCATTCATGGGTCCGATCATACCGTGCATCGCGGTTTGGGGCGATTTCCAGCCCTCAGGTGGTGCTCAGTTCGCGGTACGCTTGAGCCCCTCCGCAAGATCTGCGCGCAGATCCTCCAGGGCCTCGATCCCGACGGACAGACGCAGCAGCCCGTCGGTGAGCCCCGCGGCGCGGCGCGAGGCCTCGTCCATGGCCGCATGGGTCATCGAGGCGGGGTGCGCCACCAGACTCTCGACGCCGCCCAGCGATTCCGCCAGTGAAAAGAAGCGCAGCCCCTCAATGAAGCGCTTGACCGCGGGAACCCCGCCCTTGAGCTCGAAGCTGATGATGGCGCCAAACCCGCTCTGCTGGCGCGCGGCGATCTCGTGCCCGGCGTGGGCGGGCAGTCCCGGGTACCAGACGCGGCTGATCTCCGGCTGCACCACCAGCCATTCGGCCAGCGCCTGGGCGTTGGCACCGTGCACGCCCAGGCGCGCGTGCAGCGTGCGCAGACCGCGGAGCGTGAGAAAACTGTCGAAGGGCGCGCCGCTGACCCCTAAGGCGTTGGCCCACCATTCGAGCGGCTCCAGCAATTCACGCGTCCCTGCGATCACCGCCCCGCCGACGACATCGCTGTGGCCATTGATGTATTTAGTGGTCGAATGCACGACCACATCCGCGCCGTGCCGCAACGGCTGCTGCCAGCCTGGCGACAGGAAGGTGTTGTCGACCACCACGAGCGCGCCGGCCTGCCGGGCCAGGCGCGCCACGGCGGCGATGTCGGTGATGCGCAGCAAGGGATTGCTGGGCGTCTCGATCCACACCATGGCCGCAGCTGTGCCCAACGCCGTGCGCACCGCGAGGGCGTCCCCGAAATCCACGAACTCGGCCTGCAGTTCGCCGCGGCGTTGCCAGGCGCTGAACAGCCGGTGCGTACCGCCGTAGCAATCGTGCGGCGCGACGATGCGTGCGCCGATTTTCAACAGATGACCGACGAGCGTGATGGCGCCCATTCCGGACGCGGTAATGACGGCGCCTGCGCCCCCTTCCAGGTCCGCCAGTGCCGCGCTCAACAGATCGCGGGTGGGATTGCCCGAACGGGTGTAGTCGTAGGCCCGTTTGTCGCCGTAGCCGCGAAAGGCAAAATTGGCACTGAGGTGAATCGGCGGCACGACCGCACCGGTCACCGCGTCGCTTTCCAGTCCCGCCCGCACCGCACGCGTCTGGACCTCAGGAGGCTTGTCCTTGCTGGAACTCACTCAGCATTCTCCGTAAATGCAGGCGAAGGTCGGCCGCAACTGGCCGCCTTCCTTCAGGAAGGCGTCATGCCCGTGGGGCGAGGAAATCTCGTGCAGTCGCGCATCGGGAAGGCGCGTCGCGAGCGCCCGCATATCCTCGAGTGGCACGAGCAGGTCATCGCGAACCGCAATGACCGTGGTCGGCACGGTGATGCGCGTGGCATCGACCCGGTGCAGGTCAATCGACTCCGACAGGCACAGGAATTCCTCGGCCTGGACCCTGGCGGCAAAATCGCGCCCGCGCGCGAACAGGTACTCCTCGACCGGAAACACGAACTGCGCGTCGGTGCGGACCGGCGGCGCATCGAAGCGCGCGGAAAATTCCTCCGGGCTCCGGTAGGTCGTCATGGCCAGCGCACGCGCCAGCTCCAGCCCTTCACAGGCCCTGCCCTGCTGCATCGCGAATCGCACCGTGCGGCGCTGCACGCAGCGCCAGGCCGTCGCCATCGGGTGCGCGCGATCGGAGGCACTGATGACCAGGAGCCGCGCCACGCGTGCGGGATAACGCTCGCCAAAGGCCAGTGCCACCATGCCGCCGTAGGAGGCACCGAGAATCGCGCGCAGTCGTGCGACACCCAGATGGTCCAGCAGGCCATGCAGCGCCCGCGCCTGATCGTAACTCGAGATGCTGGGCAGCTCGGCACGTCCGGTCAGGTCCTTCGATTCACCGCTCCCGCCCAGGTAATCAATCCCTAAGATGCAGCAGCGTGTGCTGTCGAGCGCCCGGCCCGGACCGGCCACTTCATGCCACCACCCCGCCCGTGGCTGCCTTTCGTCAAAGACCTTCCGGTGCGCGGAGATTCCGCCGATCGCCAGGACCATCGGCAGGCGGGGATCGCCGGCCAGTCGCCACGCCAGTCGCGGCGCGGCCAGCTCGCCACCGTGATGCAGTGGAAATGGCGCCGGCAGGTCCAGGATCCCCTCGCGCAGGAACCCCGCTTCGCCAACGGCTCTGAGACTGTGTTGTGCCGAGTTCACTTAAGTCGCTCCCGTTTGCCATGCCACACTCATCGGCACTCAGGAAACAAAGGAGCGTCGGCGCCCGGCTGGCGCCAGCGCCTGCGGATTCCCTGCTGAAGGAACCGGCGGCGCTAATCACGCTCATCTGCCGGCCCAAAGGCCGCAGGAGTTGGCACCATTCCGAAGCTCTCGGCGGTTGCCCCGGCGTCGAAGGGCCCAATCCCTCAGCCGGTCTCGATGAGTGCGGCCAGTCTATGGGGCCGGCTTTGCAAGCGTCAAGCACCGTCGCGCGCGCGGGATTACAGCACCAGTTCGACGGCGGGCGCGCGCAGGTTGTAGCTCGAGCTCATGGCATGCCCATAGGCGCCAGCGTTGGCAATGAGCAGTACGTCGCCTTCGACGGTCCTGGGCAGCAGGCGATCGTGGCCCAGCACATCGGCGGATTCGCAGATCGGCCCGACGATGTTGACCAGATCCGTCGCCGGCTCCTCAAGACGGGTGAGGTTCACGATTTCATGCCAGGCGCCATACAGGGCCGGTCGAATCAGGGAATTCATGCCGGTCGAAACACCCACGTAGCGCGTATCCGCCTTGGTCTTGGTCTGCGTCACGCGCACCAGCAACACGCCCGCGCCCGCCACGACAAAGCGGCCCGGCTCCAGCCAGACCTCGACGTCGCGTCGCTCCTGGCGCACGGCGCCGAGCGCCACGTCCAGGCTTTCGAGGTCGAGGCCCGCCTGCTCGCTCCGGTCCGGCACGCCCAATCCCCCGCCGACATTGATCGCCCGCAGCTGCGGAAAGCGCCTTGCCGCCTGCAGCAGCAGCGCCGCGGTCTCAGCCCAGCTCGTCACCTCGAGCACCCCGCTCCCGGGATGGGCGTGCAGGCCGACGATGTTGCAACCCGCGGCGGTGGCCAGCTGCGCCACGACATCCAGCTCGGCGAGCGGAATGCCGAACTTGGAGTGCACGCCGGCGGTGCGCACGTGCTGATGATGGCCTCTGCCCGTGCCGGTATCGACGCGCACGAGGATTTCATGGCCACGGAAGAGCTCGGGCCAGGCCTGCAGCACGTATAGATTGTCGATCGTCACGGCGACACCCTGGGCAAGGGCCCAGGCGTATTCATCGCGCGCGGCAAAGTTGGGGGTGAACAGCAGCTGCCCGCGATCCAGCGCGGGGAGCGTCGTGCAGACCTGTTCGATCTCACCGCGCGAGACGCATTCAATACCGAGCCCTTCCTCCGCAACGATGCGCAGCAGCGCGGGGTGCGGATTGGCCTTCATCGCGTAGTACACCCGCTCCACCGATTTCAGCGCGCGGAGTGCCCGCGCTGCGATGCGCACCTGCTCCGGATCGTAGACAAAGGCGCTGTCGTGTGCGGCCGCGACGCGCAGCAATTCAGCGCGCCGCCCCTGCCACCACGGCGCCGCGCTGCCGTTGCTGGCCTTCTTCCTGCCATAGAGCTCCGCCCAGGTCGGGCCCAGCACGGTATCGCCGCTCACCGGACGGATCAACAGGTCGTGCAGTTCCTGCACCAGCCGATCGCCCTGCTCCTCGTCCACCACGAAGATGAAGTTCAGGTCATTGGCGGCCTGACTCACCATGTAGATGCGCTGGTCCGCGAACAGCTCGAAGGCCGCGCCGAGCTGATGGAGGATGCCGCGGATATTGCGCCCGACCAGGCTCACCGAGGCGCAGGGACCGAGCACCTGCACGCGGCACAGCGCTCCGAGTTCCGCCACCAGCGTATCGAGCGCGGCGCGATCGAGCGTATTGGCAGCGGGGTCCAGTGAAACAGTAATGCTGGTCTCGGAGGTCGATACCTGATCCACCGACATGCCGTGGCGCTTGAAGATCTGGAAGGCATTCGCCAGGAACCCGACCTCATGCCACATGCCAGGAGTCTCCAGCGACACCAGCGTAATGCCTTTCTTGATGCAGACCGCCTTGACCTGCGCGGCGCCATCACCGCCACTGCCACTGATATGTGTGCCTTCGAGGTGCGGCGACTGGGTGTCGTAGATCCAGATCGGAATCTGCGCCTGCCGGGCCGGCAGAATGCAGCGCGGGTGCAGCACCTTGGCGCCACTGCTCGCGATTTCCTGCGCTTCGTCGTA
>DATFUG010000242.1:0-12833 GCA_035261025.1 Steroidobacteraceae bacterium
ATCTGGACGCCAAAGGCCAGGAGCTTCTCGCGCGGCCGCTCCTGGGCCGGCCATTGCCGCAGATTCATGAGACCTGGATCACCTTCGCGGGGTGGGGTACCAGTCATTCTCAAGCGACATGGCCGGGATGTGCGATGGTCATATCGGCCCGGCATGGCACGAAACGCCAGCTCTGGCCGATAATAGCGGCATGCGTGACAAGCGCGTCATCCTGGGCGTGACGGGCGGCATCGCCGCCTACAAGAGCGCCGAACTGGTGCGCCGGCTCGTCGAGCGCGGCGCCCAGGTCCAGGTGGTCATGACCGCCGCGGCGCGCGAGTTCATCTCCGCGACTACTTTTCAGGCGCTCTCGGGCCGCCCGGTGCGCGAGAGCCTGTGGGATACGGCCGCCGAGGCGGCGATGGGGCACATCGAGCTGGCGCGCTGGGCGGAGCTGGTGCTCGTCGCGCCGGCCTCCGCAGATTTTCTGGCGCGCCTGGCCGGCGGGCGCGCGGACGATCTGCTCGCCACGCTGTGCCTCGCCACGACGGCGCCCATTGCCCTGGCGCCGGCGATGAACCATCAGATGTGGGCGAATGTGGCCACGCAGGCCAACGCCGCCACGCTGCAGGAACGCGGCGTGCGAGTGCTGGGCCCGGCAGTCGGCGATCAGGCCTGCGGTGAATATGGTCCGGGCCGCATGCTTGAGCCCACCGAACTTGCCGATCTGGTCGAACCCTTGATTCCCGGCGACGGTCCGTTGCGTGGGCGGCGCGTGCTGATCACCGCCGGGCCGACGCGCGAGGCCATCGATCCGGTCCGCTTCGTGAGCAATCGCAGCTCCGGGAAGATGGGCTACGCCATGGCGCAGGCCATGCGCGCCGCGGGCGCCGAAGTCGTGCTCGTCAGTGGCCCGGTGGCGCTCCCGGCGCCGCCCGGCGTGCGGCGCATCGGTGTCGAGAGCGCCGTGCAGATGCACGCGGCCGTGCAGCAGGAACTGGCCGGGAGCGACGTGTTCATTGCCACGGCCGCGGTCGCCGACTACCGGCCCGTGGCCGTCGCACAGTCGAAGATCAAGAAGAAGACCGAACAGATGACGCTTGAGATGACCCGCACCACCGACATCCTGGCCACGGTGGCCGCGCGCGCCGACCGGCCGTTCGTCGTCGGCTTCGCGGCCGAGACCGATGCGGTCGAACAGCACGCGCGCGAGAAACTGCTGCGCAAGAACCTCGACATGATCGCCGCCAACGAAGTGGGCGCCACCAAGGCTTTTGACTGCGAAGACAATGCCCTGCTGGTGCTGTGGCGCGGCGGCGGCCGTGCCGAATTGCCGCGCGCTTCGAAACACGAGCTGGCGACGGCGCTGGTGGCCCTGATCGCCGAGCGGCTGCGCGCGAGCGCCGGGCCCAGCGCCGCGGTGGGCACTGCCAGCGCGGGCGCGGCCAAAGCCTGATCATGAGCACGCCTGCTCACCGCCCCCTGCAGGTGCGGATTCTCGACGCGCGCATCGGCAACGAATTTCCACTGCCCGCCTACGCGACCGAGGGCTCCGCCGGCCTCGATCTGCGGGCCTGCATCGCCGCACCGCTCCTGCTCGAGCCGGGGCGCAGCGAGCTGATTCCCACGGGGCTGTCGATCTATGTGGCCGATCCGGCGCTGGCGGCCGTGATCCTGCCGCGTTCGGGCCTGGGTCACAAACACGGCATAGTGCTCGGGAATCTCGTGGGCCTCATCGATTCGGACTACCAGGGCCCGCTGATGGTTTCATGCTGGAACCGTGGCGCGGCGAGTTACACCGTGCAGCCGGGCGAGCGCATCGCGCAGCTCATTGTCGTGCCGGTGGCCAGGATGGAGCTGCAGATCGTGGAAAATTTTGCCGCGAGCGCGCGCGGGAGCGGCGGCTTCGGCCACACGGGACGCGACTAGGGCCTGGCTGGCTAGCGCGCGCCGGAGTTTGCGGTCAATTCGCGATAGCGGGAAATATCGGCGTCGAACTGGGCGCGCAGCGCGAGCGCCTCCTGGTGCCGCCGGTCCAGCGATTTGCGCTGCGAGTGCACCTCGTTTGCGGTGCGCACCAGCTGCTCGGCCAGATCATCGGGCATGCGTCGCGCATCAGGTTTGGTGTTGTAAGGCTTGAAGTGCATGGCGCGTTCCTGGAGCGTCTTGAGCCGCGCATTGAGCGAATCAATGTAGGCGTTGGCCGCCGTAATCTGTCCGTTAAGCTGGTCGACGCGCTCATCGCGCAGGCGCTCGATGTCCTTGGTCGAGGTGTAGGTGGTTTTCAGGAAACTGTCGTGCTGCGCCCGCGCTTCGATCTCCCGGTCGTGCTTGCGCTGCTCGGCGAGCTGCTCGGCGTTCTTCTCGGCGCCGACGCGCTGCACTTCGACGCCCTGGTTGTTCAGTACCCGGCGTTCCGATTGCGCGTATTCGGGCGGCACGGCATCGCCGTAGTGGCGTTCGCCGTTCTTGTCCACCCAGCTGAAGTTCTGGTGCCCCGTTGAGTCGGCCGCGCGGGCCGGCAGCACCGCCAGCGCCGCCGCGGCGAGCGCCAGGGTCATCCACAACCTGATTATGTCAGTCACTGCACCATCCGGGTTGGCAAGGCTGCAATTGTCCACGATGCGGCTGCGAGGGCAAGGACTTCAGGCTATGACACCATATTTCTGGCGATAGTTGCGCAGTCCGTCCAGCTGGGCCGGCTCGAAACCCCGCATGGACCGGCTCTCGAGCGCCTCGATCAGGCCGTCGAGTGTGAGGATGCTCACGCAATCCAGACCGAACTCACCCTTGACCTCCTGGACGGCGGACAGGGCCCCCTGGCCGCGCTCCTGGCGATCGAGGGCCAGCGCGACCGCGACCGGTTTTGCGCCGGATGCCCTGATCAGTTCGATCGACTCGCGCACCGCCGTGCCCGCCGTGATCACGTCATCGACGATGACGACGCGGCCTGCCAGCTCGCTCCCGACGATCAGCCCGCTCTCGCCGTGGGTCTTGGCTTCCTTGCGGTTGAAGGCCCAGGGCAGGTTGCGGCCCTGCTGTTCGGCGCAGGCGATCGCGCAGGCGCTGACCAGGGGGATGCCCTTATAGGCGGGACCGAACAGCATGTCGAAGCCGAGCCCGGAGTGGGCGAGTGCCGCGGCATAGCAGCGCCCGAGGCGCGCAAGCGCCGCGCCGTCGTTGAAGCGCCCGGCGTTGAAGAAATAGGGGCTGGTGCGACCGGATTTAAGCGTGAATTCACCAAAGCGCAGCGCCTGGTACTCGAGGGCGAGGGCCAGGAAATCCTGCTGGTATTCGCGCATGCGCGGCAGGCTATCATGTCCCTATGCGGGTGATCACGCTCAACGTCAACGGCATCCGTTCAGCCGCCGCCAAGGGCCTGTTTCCCTGGCTCGCGCAGCAGCAGGCCGACGTGATCTGCCTGCAGGAAGTGCGCGCGCGCGAGGAGCAGTTCGCGGGGCACGACATTGCGCTGCCCGGTTACCACGCCGCCTACTATCCGGCCGACCGGCCGGGCTACGCCGGCGTCGCGCTGTATTCGCGCGCCGCGCCCGAGCGTGTGGTACGCGGCTTCGGAGTGGCGGAGTTCGATGGCGAGGGACGCTACCTCGAGGCGCAATTCCCTGACCTGTCGATCGTCTCTCTTTATCTGCCGTCGGGCTCCTCCGGTCCGGAGCGCCAGGCCTCCAAGGACCGTTTTCTCGAGGCCTTCCTGCCGCATCTGCGCTCGCTTAAGCGCCGGCGGCGGCCGTATCTGCTGTGCGGCGACTGGAACATCGCGCACCGGGAAATCGACCTGAAGAACTGGCGCGCCAACCGGAAAAACTCCGGCTTCCTGCCGCACGAGCGCGCCTGGCTCGATGAGCTGTTCGATGAGGTGGGCTTCATCGACGCCTTTCGCAGCGTGAATCCGCAGCCCGAGCAGTACACCTGGTGGTCCAATCGCGGCCAGGCCTGGGCGAAGAATGTCGGTTGGCGCATCGATTACCAGATTGCCAGTCCGAGGCTTGCCGGTGCCGCGCGCGCCGCACAGATTTTCAAGGCCCAGCGCTTTTCAGACCACGCCCCGCTGATCATGGATTACGAGCTGTGAGCGCGGAACGGGCCGATTCGCCGCCGCGCGCCTGGCACGACGCGCTGCTGGTCTACTTCCGGCCGCGAATGCTAACGATGGTACTGCTGGGTTTTTCCGCGGGACTGCCCTTCTATCTGGTGTTCCAGACGCTGTCGGCGTGGCTGCGCCAATCGCACATTGATCGCGCGACGATCGGCATGATGGCCTGGGCAGGCCTGGCCTATACGCTGAAATTTATATGGTCGCCCGTCGTGGACCGCCTGCCACTACCCTCGCTGTCTGGGCTCCTCGGGCGCCGGCGCACCTGGATGCTGCTGGCACAGTGTGGCATTGCGGCCGGCCTGTTCAATCTTTCCCTGAGTGACCCGGCAGCGGGCGTCATGCGCATGGCGCTGTGGGCCGTGTTTCTGGCGTTCTGCGCCGCGACCCAGGATATCGCCATTGACGCCTGGCGCATCGAGTCGGCGGCCGTTGAACAGCAGGGTGCAATGGCCGCCGCGTATCAGATCGGTTATCGCTGCGCGCTGATCACCGCCAGCGCCGGCGCTTTCGTAATCGCCGATCGCTATGGTTGGCACGCCAGTTACGCAACCATGACAGCTTTGGTTTCCGTGGGCGTGATCACCACACTGCTGGCGCGCGAGCCGGCGGCGAGCGGGCACACGACCGCGCCGGTGGCCGAGCAGCGGGTCGTCGATTGGCTCGCGCGGCGTGCCCACTGGCCGCCGGCGTTGCGGGAGGCGGGCACCTGGTTCTTCGGAGCTGTGGTCTGCCCCATGACCGATTTTTTCACCCGCTATGGCACGGCCCTGGCGGTCGTCACCCTGATGTTCATGGGCAGCTATCGCCTCACCGAATTTGCCGCCGGCTCGATGTACAACCCGTTCTATATCGACCGCGGCTTTACGCTCACGCAGATTGCCACGGTAGTGAAGCTCTACGGATTGGCGATGTCACTGCTCGGTGTGGTACTGGCCGGCATCGTGGTGGCACGCTTCGGTCTGTTGCGCTCGCTAATCGCCGGGAGCGTGATGATCATGCTGTCCAATCTCGCCTTCTCAGCGCTGGCGCGCGTCGACGCGCCCACGCTCCTCGGGCTCGGGTTGGTGAATGCCTTCGACAACCTGGCGCAGGCGATGCACGGCACGGCCCTGATCGCGTTTCTGTCCAGCCTCACAACCGCGCGCTACACGGCAACGCAATACGCGCTATTTTCCTCGTTGTATGCACTCCCTGGAAAGTACCTCGAGGGATTTTCAGGCAAGATCGTCGAAGGCGTGGGCTATCCGCATTTTTTCCTCTACACCGCCTCTTTAAGCATCCCGGCGCTGCTGCTGCTCGTGTATCTGGTCCGGCGTGGGCAGCTCAAGGGCGCCAGCCCGCCGCGCGGGGCATGAGCGAAGCGGCGCAGATCGACGTGGAGCGCGTGCTGTGCCGGCGCGATGAGCTCGGCACAGCGGGTTGCCGCGAGTTTCGCCTCGGCAGCGGCCCCTGGCCGCTGCGCTGCTTCGTCATTGCGGTGGGCGATCAGGTGCGTGCCTATGTGAATCGTTGCGCGCACCAGGCCTTGCCGCTGAATCTCCTGCCTGATCGCTTCCTGACTCACGACGGCAGCATGATCCTGTGCACCGCCCACGGCGCGATCTACGAGAAAGCCACCGGCTATTGCGTGGCCGGGCCCTGTGCGGGCCGGTCGCTGGAGAGCGTACCGGTGCGTGTCGTGGCCGGTTACGTGCTGCTCGATGACAGTGTGGACGGCGAGGCGCTGCGCGCCCGCTATGCGGAGCCGGCTGCGAGCTGACCCGTTACTCGAACAGGTCCAGATCGTCGAGCCGATCGGCGCGCAGCTGGCGATCTTCGGCGATCGCATCCACTTCGGCGCGCCCGTCTTCGGGCTCGACGTCCACCGAGCCGCTCCAGTCTTCGGGTGCTTCGGCTTCCTCGATCGTGCCGGTGGCGCGTTGCGAGCGCCAGTCATCCAGATCGAACTCTTCGACGGTGCCGTCGAAATACTGGACTTCGATCGTGCCCTCGCTCTCGTCGAAGGCGACCACTTCCAGCAGCTCGCCGCCGTTGAGGCGGTACCATTCGCCTATGCTGGGTCGCTGCAAGGTCATACGGGTACCTCAGGGCAGATGTTGCGCCCGGCGCCGATGAGGTTCAAGGCCCTTCGCGACTGATGCGCTGCGTCAGCGAGCGCTGGTAGGCGAAATCGTGGACCCTATGACCCAGGCCCGTGCCACGACGCTCGAAGCGGGTCGGCGTGCGGCGGTTCACGCCGGCGGGATCAACGCCTTCAAGGAATCCACAGGCATCGAGCACGGCACGCATCTGCTCTGCATAAGGTTCCCAGTCGGTGGCCAGCTTGAACCGCCCACCTGCCGTCAGCGCCGTCGCGACCAGTTCGACGAACTCGGCCTGTATCAGGCGCCGCTTGTGGTGGCGTTTCTTCGGCCAGGGGTCCGGGAACAGGATCTCCACTTCGTCCAGCGCCCCCGGAGCAATCTGCTCGCGCAGGACTTCGACCGCGTCATGGGCAATGACGCGCACATTGTCCAGGCCGGCCTCGGCCACGACCCGCAGCAGCCGGCCGATACCGGGACGGTGGACTTCGACGCCGATGAAATTGCGCTCCGGTTCAGTCTGCGCGCGGCCGGCGAGGTGCTCGCCGTTGCCGAAGCCGATTTCCAGCGTGCAGGGCGCACCGTTGCCGAACAGGGTCGCCAGCTCGAGCCTGGCGGCGCTGAAGTCCACGCCGAAGTGCAACCAGTGCTCTGCAATAGCCTTTTTCTGCGCCCCGGTCAGCCGTCCGGCACGGGTGACGAAGGAGCGCACGGTACGGTGCCGCGTGTCTGTACCCGGACGCGGCAGGTCCATGCGGGCGGCCTCAGGGAAGGATCAGGGACCGGATCGCTCCGATCAGGGCCGCGAGCAGCAACACCGCCGTGGGCGCCGAACTCAGCACATAGCCCACATGGCGGTCCTTCGGATCGCGTACGTAGCCGCGCAGATAGAGCACACGGCCAAGGAGGTAGACGGCGCCGACCGCCGCCACATAGTGGGGCGGCCAGTATTTCGCGGCCAGCCACAGGCCGGGCAGGAAGGCGATCAGCGTCTCGACGGTATTCATCTGAACGCGATAGTAGCGCTCGAATAGCGGGTGTCCGCTGGTGGCCGGCGCCGGCAGGGCATAGTCGCGCCGCGCCCGGCCCACCAGTACGCTGAACGCGATCAGCTGCAGGACCGCCGCGATGCCGACGATGTCAACCCAGGCCATCGCCGCTTCTCAGGCGCCCTGGAAGGCGAGTGCAAAGGGAGAATCGACACCGCCCACCATGCCGTGCATCAGGAACAGCAAGGTGGGTTTAGGGGTGGCCGCCGGATTGACGGTACCCAGGCCCTGTATGGACACGCCATTCAGGAACGCATAGGCGTTATTGCAGTTGCCGAAGGTCATCTCGCCCGCATACACGGAGTAGCTGGCGTTGACGATGCTGACCGTGCCGGTCGCCATGCATTGGGTCGTGAACGGATCGGTGTAGGTCAGCTCTCCTGCGGAGCTGATGGACAGCACGTCCGTGCCGGGCGTCTTGCGATTGGTGTAGTTGCCCGAGATGGTCGCCAGCGAGGAGGCCTGCTCATAGCTCGAATCGTAGGCCAGCGACAGCTGGCCGGAAATTGCGGTGGCCAGCGAGGTCGTGAACGCAATCGTGGCGGTGACCGAGCTGCGCTGGTGAATCGTGCCGCTGACGGTGCCGGTGCCGCGAAACGATCCATCGCTGTAAGGGAACGCCTGATCGAGCACCGCGCCACTGACGCTGCCGGAAAGCTGGTCGGTGGAAGCGCTGATCGTGCCCCAGTACTGGGCCCCGAACCCGCTGGCTGTGTCGTTCTCGAGCAGCGCCAGCTCACCCGTCTCGGTGCTCATCGCATAAGCGGTGTAGGCGGTGCCGTTGACGGTCAGGGTGCCGGTCCATATCCCGCCCAGGGTGGAGTCCGAAGGGGGCGTATTCTTGTCGCCGCCGCAGGAGGCGAGGAGCAAAAGCAGGCCGATCAGGAGGCCGCGATCTGCCGGCTTGTACATGCTCATTGATTTCCAGGTCGGTGGATTCGGGCGGCCACTACCGCTGCGAGATATACGCCGATGGTCCACGGGCAGCAACCTGGGGGGCTTGTCGCCGGGAATGGCCAAGCACGACCTCAGATACCGTCGCCAGCCGGCGACAGTATGCGGTTCAGGCTGGCGGTCTGACAAAGGGCGCCCGCTGGACCGCCAGGCCCCCCGGAAGACGAATGTAAGTTGTATGGGGACGAAAAGACTGCAATCCTCCGGCTATGCGAAACATCATGGCTTGGGTGTTCGGTGCCCTGTTGCTAACCGCATGCGGCGGCGGCGGGGGCAGTTCCATGACCCCGGTGGGGTGGACGATGGGGGTCTTCCAGCCCTCCGCCTCCTTCGAGGCCAGGTGCCCTATGCCGCGTACCGGCATTGATCCAGGCACCAACATGGCCTACCCGGATCGCTCAGGGACCCTGCTCGACGAGAACAACTGGCTGCGATCGTGGACCAACGAACTGTACCTCTGGTACAGCGAGGTCGCGGACCAGAATCCCGCGCTGTACTCGACCACGGACGCCTACTTCCAGGTGCTGAAGACGAATGCGATGACCGCCTCCGGCGCCCCCAAGGACAAATTTCACTTTACCTACGACACGGCTCAGTGGGAGTCGCTGTCCATAAGCGGTGTCCAGGCCGGCTATGGCGCGCAATGGGTGCTCCTCGCCGCGACTCCGCCGCGCCAGATCCTCGTGGCCTATACCGAGCCCGGCTCGCCGGCCGTGACGCAGGGCAGCCTGGCGCGCGGCGCGGAGGTGCTGGCGGTGGATGGGATCGATGCGGTGAACAACAACACCCAGGCGGGCGTCGACACCCTGAATGCCGGCCTTTTCCCTGTCGGCCTGAATGAGACCCACACCTTCCAGATCCAGGATCCAGGCGGTGCGCAGCGCACCGTGATGATGACCTCCGCCAGCATCACAACGCATTCGGTGCAGAACGTGGGCACGATTCCCGTGAGTGGCGGCAGTGTCGGCTACATGCTCTTCAACGATCATCTGGCGACCTCGGAGGATGCCCTGTTGACGGCGTTCACGACCCTGCAGAACGCGGCGGTGAACGATCTGGTGCTCGACATCCGCTACAACGGCGGTGGCTTTCTGGACATCGCCAGCGAGGTGGCGTACATGATCGCCGGCCCGGGTCCGACCACGGGGCAGACCTTTGAGCTCACTCAGTTCAACAGCAAGTACCCGACGACAAATCCGGTAACGGGAAACGCGATTACGCCCGTTTCTTTCCATTCGACCACGCAGGGCTTTTCCATGACGACTCCTGCCGGCACCGCGCTGCCCTCGCTCAATCTGCCGCGCGTCTTCGTGCTGACCGGCCCGGACACCTGTTCCGCCAGCGAAGCGATCATCAACAGTCTGCGCGGGGTCAACGTGCAGGTGATCCAGGTCGGTTCCACCACCTGCGGCAAGCCCTACGGTTTCTATCCACAGGATAACTGCGGCACCACCTATTTCTCGATCGAGTTTCGCGGCGTCAATGCCGCGAATTTCGGTGACTATACCGACGGCTTCTCGCCGATGAACGCGCCGGCTCCAGCCGGCGTCGGCCTGCCCGGATGCTCCATCGCCGATGATTTCACGCACGCGCTGGGCGATCCGGCCGAGGCGCGCCTGGCCACGGCCCTGAATTACCGCAACTCGGGCGCTGCCTCCTGTCCGGCGGCGAGCGGTCTCGGCAAGGTGCTGCGCGCACGGCAGATTTCGGCCGTGGATGGGCGCCTGCCTGACTCCCCGCTGCGCCAGCTGCGATTGCTGAGACGCTGACGCTCTCATGCAGGAGGTCGCGCCTCCCGCGCCCCCGGACGTATCAGATCGGGCGGGAACCCCCTGCGCCAATTGCGGCACGATCACTGCCGGAAATTTCTGCAGCCACTGCGGTCAGCGCCTCGACATCCAGCTGCATTCGGTCGGGCACTTTCTCAGGGACGCCACTGAAGTCATGACGCACGCCGATGCGCGTGTGTGGCGCACGCTGCTGCCGCTGCTGACCCGCCCGGGATTCCTGACCCGCGAATATTTCGCCGGCCGCCGCGCCCGCTACCTGCAGCCGTTCCGGCTGTACCTGATCCTCAGCGTCGTGTTCTTTCTGCTCAGTGCGCTGCTGGGCCATCACCGGGAGATCACGCAGGCAGGCGCGGAGGCGCAGCGATCCTGCGCCAACCTGCACACCGATCTGCCCGGCGCGCGCTGGCTCGAACCCCGCTTTATTCTCACCTGCAAGCGCATCATGGCCGATGGCGGCCGGGCCTTCGAACAGACTGTGGTCCACAACCTGGGCCGCGCCATGTTCCTGTTCCTGCCGCTGCTCGCCGGTCTGATGAAGCTGCTGTACTGGCGCCCGCGGCGCTACTACCTCGAGCACCTGCTGCTGCTGATTCACAATCACGCATTCGTGTTTCTGCTGCTGTCGATTTTCATGGTCGCAACCCACTGGGTGAGTTCGACCGGCTGGAACACCCTGTTCAGCTTGTTGCTGTTCCTCTACCTCACCCGCTACCTCTACCGGTCGATGACGGCCGTCTATGTCCAGGCGGGATGGCTGACGTTCCTCAAGTTCCTCGTGCTGGGGTTTGCCTATGTGCTCTGCGGCCTGATCATGCTGCTGGCGGTCACCCTGTTCAGTGCCGTAGCCCCGTAGATTCGTCAGAGCCCGAGCGTGTCCAGGAGCCTCCCGTAGGCGACGCGCGCCGTGACACCGGCCCGCCACAGGGCGTGCAGCGGTATGTGCGGTACCGGGGTAGCCGGAACGGCCAGTGTGTCGAGGTTCGCGCCCGCGGCCGCCGCGGCCAGTTCTGCACCCAGGGCCACCCCGAGCGCTACGCCCCGCCCGCTGTAGCCGAGGCCGATCAGGAGATTCTCCGCGGGCGCGTGCACGCGCGGATAGTAGTCCGGTGTCATCGCAAACTGGCCATTCCACCAGTGCGTCCATTGGATGCCGACCAGCGCCGGCCAGAGCCGTAACGCATAGCGTCGCAGGTGCTCGTAGTGCGAACGTTCCGTCAGCCGGCGCTGTGCTCCCCGGCCGCCCATCAGCAGTCGTCCGTCGCGGTCGAGCCGGTAGTAGGTCGTCACGTTGCCGTTCTCGTAGACCACTCCGCCGCCCGGAAGAACCGATGCACGCAGCGTCGCCGGCAGCGGCTGGCTCGCGATGATGGAGCTGTAGACCGGTACGATGCTGGTGCGCAGTCCTGGCCACAGCTCATCGCTGTAACCGTCGGTGGTGAGCAGGACCTTCCCGGCGTGCACCGCGCCGCCCGCCGTCGCAATGCGCCAGCCGCCGCCGGCGCGCTCCAGGCGCTGCGCGCGGGTCTCGCCAAGGATGGTGGCGCCGGCCGAGAGGGCCGCAGCGGCCAGGCCGCGCGCCAGCCCGAGCGGATTGACAGAGCCGCCGCGCGGATCGAACGACGCAGCGAGATAGCGCCGCGTGCCGGTCCTGGCGGCAATCCGCTCCGCGTCCCAGGTCTCGAGCTCGGTGTCGCGCCGTCGCCATTGGCTGACGGAGCTGTGCAGTGCCGCGACATGGCGTGGTTGGTAAGCAGCGCGGAGCGTACCCTCGCGGCGCGCCTCGCAGTCGATCCCGAACCTGTCGATGAGTGCGAACAGCCGCGCTGGCGCCTCGCCCGCGAGCTGCACCAGCCGCGGTCCGTAGGTGCCGCCCAGCTGGCGCTCGATGTCGTCGGGTTCGTGCTTGAGCCCGGCATTGACCTGCCCGCCGTTGCGGCCGGCGGCACCCCAGCCTGGTTCGTGCGCCTCGAGCAGCGTCACGGCAACGCCACGCTCGGCGAGGTGCAGCGCTGCGGACAGGCCCGTGTAGCCGGCACCGACAATCGCGACTTCCGTGCGCACATCCGTGTGCAGCGGCGGCGTGGGCACGGCCGGCCGCGCCGTGGTCGTGTACAGGCAGCGCGGTGCGTCGCGTTCCAGTGGCGTCGGCAAGATATCGGTCACCCTGTGCGCGCGGAGACACGCGCGGCCGATCTTTTCAGAACCGGTAGGTCACGTCTGCACCAAAGGTGCGGGGTTCACCGACGAGCGCGTAATCGAAACCGATCGCGCCGGTGTCCGGATCGCTCTGGTTCAGCCCGTAGGCGATGTACTTCTGGTTCGTGAGGTTCTTGACCCAGGCACCGGCGTCGAAACCCTGCTTGGATGAACTCCTGAACGAGACGCGGGCATTGGCAATGCCGTACGCCCCTTGCGCGATCCGCTCCGTATTGTAGGCGTCGAAGTACTGCTTGGCGTAGTAGTTGCCGTCGACCATGAGCCGCAGGTCACCGCCTGCGACCCGGGCAAAGCGCCAGTCGATCCCGAGGCTCGCGTTGTAGTCCGGTGCCTGAATCAGCTGGTTGCCCACGCAGCAGGCCGGCAGGCCGGTTGGGAGCGGGCGAGTCGTCGCATGGAGCGAGAGTTCCACGTACTTGCTGCTCATCAGGCCGAGGGCGGCGCGGATTTCCAGATCATCCGTCGCCTTGGCGTGGAGCTCGAATTCGGCTCCGTCCACGCGGGCCTTCGGTGCGTTGACGGTGTGAAAGCCGCTGCCCGTGCCGCTCGCCAGCGTGAAGGAGTCGAGGAACTGCTGATTCTTGTAATCGTAGTGGAAGACCGCCGCGTTGAACGTGCCACGGCGGTTCCACAGGTCCGCCTTCAA
>DATFUG010000243.1:0-3217 GCA_035261025.1 Steroidobacteraceae bacterium
TCGAGGAACTGGGGCTGTATGGGATATGCGGCCTGGCGGTAGGCGCTGCCTTTGACCATGGGAAATCCAGGAATCGGGACGTGGACAGATAATGTGGAGTGGCCACCGCCCGTTTGCAACTGGTGGACGGCCGCAGGGCCCGCGCCATGCGGCGCGGGCCCTTCAGTCGGGGAAGGCCGGAGCGGTCCTCAGTCGTTCAGCAGTACCGCGATGTGGTGAGCGTTGAAGGTGTTGCCCGTTGCGTCGTACTGGCCGGCAGCGGCGATGCCGAGCGCCGCGGTCGTGCCATTCATGTCGCCCGCCAGCGCGGTGATGAAGTCGCCGAACGCCAGGTAGTTGTCGATGGTGTGCGAGCGCGCATGACCAATGGCGTAGAGCGTGGCCAGCGCCGTCGTGTCGGGCAGGATGTGCGGAGCGGCAGCCAGCGTCAACAGGTTCACCCGCTCCGGCCCGATCTGCAGGTAATGCACCAGGCCCACGCCCGTCAGATCCAGATCCAGGCCGGTGCTGCCGGCGGTCAGGCCGGGGAATGCCATCGTGGAGCCGGAATGCGTCCAGCCCATGAACAACAGGTTCGGAACGGCGCTGTAGGACACCAGGGTCTGGGCGCTGAAGTCCACGCTGGTGGCGCTTCCGAAGGGAACCGGAAATCCGAACAGACGCGCCGGGGCGCCGGTGGTGAGCGCGCTCAGATCGAGCGTACCGGTGTCGACGGCGTAGGCCGCGGCGTTAGCATCCGTGGCCGGGCTGGCGCCCGTGCCCGCGAAATTGAAGGCCGCCGATTCGCGGCCCTCGATGGCCTGAAGGTTCAGCGTCAGGGGATTGCCGACCGCGCCGGTCACGAGGCCCCACAGCGAGGTGATCTCAAGGCGCACCCGGCCGGCCGTGGCATCGAGCGTCGTGGCGCCGGAAGCGCTATCGACGCTCACGGTTCCCGCCGCGGACATGCGCTGGCCCACGGATATGTCGTTGATCCCGAAACTCCCGGCCGCGCCTTCCTCGGTGACCTTGGTCGTCGCCGCCACGTTGACGGTGACATTGCCGCGCATGAATTCGAAACCGCCGGCGCGCCAGTCAACCGTAGCCCCGCGCACGCTCAGCGAGTCGCCACTGCGTGCCGTGACCACGCCGCGCACGTGATCCATGGTATCGCCATCGACGCTGCTGCCGGCGAGCACACGCGTGGCGGTGAAGCTCAGGTCACTGGTCTGCAACGTGCCCCGGGCCACGGTGTAGGTATTGGCCGGTTCGGCCGCCAGCGCCGCGAGTCCTGCGGCGCCTGTGTACGAGGTGCCATCGATTTCATATGAGGTGGTATCGGTGGTGTGCACCACGAGCTCGCCTGTACTTCCCGACCACAGATGGAACGGCCGCACGTTGACCGTGTAGGTACTTGCCGTGGTGTCGGTCGCAACCACGATGCCGCGCACCCGTATGTTGAGGTCAGCCGGCGGCACGACCGTGGCCTGGATCAGCGGTGCCACGGTGACCGTGGCAGCGCCGAGATTGACCGTATTCGATACGGCGAGATTGAAATCGAAGGCCAGGCGCGCGCTGCGTCCGGGTGTGATGATGAGGTGATGGCGATTGTCGAATTGCACGGTCAGCTCGACCGGGCCGGTCAGGGCATTGCCATTGGTGTCCAGCGGTGTGAGGGCAACGGAGCCGCCCGCGCCATCGTCGGCGTTGATGCTGGCGTTGCCGTAATCGACCGTCATGGTCGCCGCAACGTAATCGCCCGCCGGAACCTGCCCGGCACTGATCAGCTCCGACAGGTCGACCAGCTGCGCGAAGTCAACGCGGGTGGTGGCGGGTAGCGTCTCGACTGTCGCGCCGCTGGCCTTCCTGAGCCTGAGGGATGTGACGTCGAGCGTATAACTGAGGAAATCGCCGGCCGCGTCCTGCATCGTGATGAGGGCCGAACCACAGCTCCCGGAGCAGGCCGTGCCACTGCCGCCGTTGTTCGAACCGCCCATGTCACCGGAGCCGCCACAGGCGACGAGCAGGGCAGCGACGAGGGTGGCACTGGTCTTGAGCAGGTCAGCAACCCAGCGGGCGGGCGCATTAAACGCAATGGTGTCTGGTATTGCAGACATGGCTGTCTCCGTTCAAGGTTACGGGTACAGCAGACAACGGCGCCTGAGGCGATCGGTTGACCGCCAGAGGGCGGGGGTTGATCAGCGGGCGACGATCAGAAGGAAGAGACCCGCCGCAATGCGGTACCAGGCGAACACCGTAAAGCGGTGCGTCTGGATGTAGCGCAGCAGCCATTTCACGGCGGCGAAGGCCACCACGGCGGCGACGGCAAAGGCGAGGGCCAGAGCGCTCCAGTCTTCAGCCGCGGAATCATGGCCGCGCAACTTCATGAATTCGTAGCCCGTTGCCGCGAACATGGTGGGGATCCCGACCAGGAAAGCGAACTCGGTGGCCGCCGGGCGCGAGGTCAGGCCGGCGAGCATCGCGGCAAAGATCGTGGCCGCCGAACGCGAGGTGCCCGGGAACACGGCGGCGAGTATCTGCGCCGCGCCCACCCAGAAGGCGACTGACCAGCTGAGCTCGGTCACTGTGGGGCGGCCACTGACCCGCCATTCGATCAGCAGGATGAGCAGGCCGCCGATGAGCAGCGCGCCGGCGACCGGGGCCACGGTCTCGGGCAGCATCACGCCCAGTTGTTTCGCGGCAAATCCGCCGGTGCCGCTGATCACAAACGCGAACAGCAGCTTGGCGAGATAATCGCGGTTGTCACGCGCTTTCAGGCCCAGCAGCAACTGGCTGATGCGCGGCCAGAAGACGAGGACCGCGGCGAGGATCGCGCCGGCCTGGATCGCGACGTTGAACAACTCACTGCGCTTGCCGAGCCAGTGCTCCGCGATCAGCAGATGACCGGTACTGGAGACAGGCAGGAACTCCGTCAGGCCCTCGACGATCCCGAGCACAAAGGCCTGGACCATGTCGTTCATCGCCACTCCTCCAGCTTAAGCATCACGGTCCGGCCAGTGCGCTGACGGCCTGCGCCCACAGCGTTTCGGTTGCTGCCGCCACCACGCGGTCACCTGATTGACTGTCAAGAGCAGCGCCGTTCCAGTCGCTGATCTTTCCGCCCGCGCCCTCGATCACGGGAATCAGTGCCATGAAATCGTGCGGCTTGAGCGCGCCCTCGATGACCAGATCGCAATAGCCGGAGGCCAGCAGGCCATAGATGTAGCAATCGCCTCCG
>DATFUG010000244.1:0-5294 GCA_035261025.1 Steroidobacteraceae bacterium
CATGACGCGGTCGACATCGATACCGTCGTCGTCGACGATCTCGTCGCCGTCGTCATCATCATCGAATTCTTCGGTCTCCGTGGTTCCACTCATGGCCGTTGTTCCGGGCGATGAAGTTCCGTGGGGCGGAAAATAAGTCCATCCCGGCCCAGATGCAATGGCGCTGGTTCACACTATCTTCAGTGAATCAGTGAATTCATCGCAAAGATGGGCAGCAGCATTGCAAACACGATGGCCATCACAAACAGGCCCATGCCGACGATCAGCAGGGGCCCCAGTAGCCCGGTCAGGGCGGTCACCAGGCCCTCGAGTTCACGCTCCTGGTTGATGGCCGCGCGCTCGAGCATATTCTCGAGCCGGCCGCTCGATTCACCGCTGGAAATCAGGTGGATGGTCATGGGCGGAAACAGCCGGCTCGCGGCCAGCGAACGGCCGATGGGCGCACCCTCGCGTACCCGGGCGGTGGCGGCCGTGACCGCATCGCGCATCGGCAGGCTCGTCACTACTTCTCCGGAAATGCGCAGTGCATCCAGCACCGGCACCGCGCTGGCGGTGAGGATACTCAGAGTGCGTGTAAAGCGGGCGGTGTTGAAGCCGCGCAGGAGCTTGCCGGCCAGCGGCAAGGTCAGCAGCCACTGGTGGACCCGCCGCCGGTGTGCCGGATCGCGCTGCCAGCGCATGAACAGGACGCCCGCGCCCACCAGGACCAGCACCAGCCAGATGCCGTAGTGCCGGATGAAATCGCTCAAGGCCACCAGCACCCGGGTCATGAATGGCAGTTGCGCGTGGCTGTTTTCAAACACCTGCACCACCTTGGGCACGACGTAGGCGAGCAGAATTGAGACAATCACGAAACACATGAGCGTGAGCACGATCGGGTAGAGCATCGCACCGAGGACTTTCTGGCGCAGGATCTCGCGGCCCTCGGTGTATTCAGCGAGGCGCTCGAGCACCACGTCGAGGTGCCCGGACTGCTCGCCGGCCGCGACCGTCGCGCGGTAGATTTCCGGGAAGACACGCGGAAAATCCGCCAGCCCTGCCGCCAGCGTGTGGCCTTCCATGACACGGGCGCGCACGCCCAGCAGGATGCTCTGCACCCGCGGCCGCTCGCTCTGCTGTGAGACGGCAAGCAGCGCCTCTTCCAGCGGCAGCGCCGCCCGCACCAGCGTGGCGAGCTGCCGGGTGAGGAGCGAGAGTTCGGTGGTGGAGACGCGCCGCAACAGGCCGAAGGAGACCCGGCCGCGCGGATCACGCGATTCCTGGGCGGCCACCTCCGCGACGGCCACCGGCAGGAGGGCCTTTTCGCGCAACTGCGCGCGCACGTGACGCGCCGTGTCGCCCTCCAGGACTCCCTTGTGCTGCTGCCCCGCGCTGTCGAGCGCCGTGTATTCGAAGGCACCCACCGCTGTGATCCTAGTCTTCGCGCGTGACGCGCAGGACTTCTTCGATCGTCGTTTCGCCGCGGCGCACACGGGCCAGTCCGTCGTCGCGGATCGAGTGCGTGTGGCCGCGCGCCCGGCGCTCGAGATCCTGCTCGCTGGCGCCGTCATGAATCATGGTGCGCATGCCATCGTCGACCACGATCAGCTCGTAGATGCCGGTACGGCCGCGATAGCCGACGGCGCCGTCCCTGGGGCGATAGAGCGTCGGTGAGGCCTCGTCCGGCTTCAGCCCCAGCAGCGCGCGCTCGTATTCACCGGCCAGGAAAGCCTGGCGTGTGTCGGGGCGCAGCACCCGCACCAGGCGCTGCGCGACGACGCCGATCAGGCTCGATGACAGCAGGAAGGGCTCAATGCCCATGTCCCGCAGGCGCGTCAGTGCGCCGGCCGCGGTGTTGGTGTGGAGCGTGGAGAGCACCAGGTGACCGGTGAGCGAGGCCTGTACCGCGATCTGCGCGGTCTCGAGATCGCGAATTTCACCGACCATCACCACGTCCGGGTCCTGTCGCAGGATGGCGCGCAGTCCGCGCGCAAAGGTCATCTCCACCTTGGTGTTGACCTGCGTCTGGCCGATGCCGTCGATGTAGTACTCGATCGGATCCTCGACCGTCATGATATTGCGCGTGTTGTCGTTGAGGCGTTCGAGCGCCGCGTACAGCGTGGTGGTTTTGCCCGACCCGGTCGGACCGGTGACCAGCAGGATGCCGTGCGGCTTGTGGATCAGCTCGCCGATCAGTTTCTGGGTCGGCCCGTCCATGCCGAGTGAACCCAGGTCCAGCCGTCCGGCCTGCTTGTCGAGCAGGCGCAGCACGACGCGCTCGCCGTGCCCGGAAGGAATTGTGGAGACGCGCACGTCCACCGAGCGGCCCGCCACGCGCAGGCTGATGCGGCCATCCTGCGGGAGCCGCTTTTCGGCGATATCGAGCCGCGACATGACCTTGATGCGCGAGACCACCAGCGGCGCCACCGCACGCCGGGACTGCAGCACCTCGCGCAGCACGCCGTCCACGCGGAAGCGCACCACGAGGCGGTTCTCAAACGGTTCGATATGGATGTCGGAGGCACTCTCGCGCACCGCCTGGGTCAGCACGGCGTTGATCAGCCGGATGATCGGCGCGTCATCGTTGCTCTCGAGCAGGTCGGCCTGCTCGGGCAGCTCCTGCACCAGATGAGCCAGATCGGTGTTGCCTTCCAGGCCCTCGACCGCCTGCATGGACTCGTTGCCGGCTTCGTAGGTCTTCTGCAGCAGCGCGTCGAATTCCTCCGCGGCGACCGGCGTGAAGCTCAAGGGCACTCGCAGCTGGCGGCGCGCCTCGGCGACGGCCGCGGGCGCCACGGGCGGCCGGTACACGCATTCGGCCACGCCGTCGCGCCCGCTGCGCACCAGCAAGCCGTGACGGCGCGCGAAGGCAAACGGCAGGCGCAGATCCGGCGCTGCCGGCGGATCACTCAAGGCGTGCTCCCGGGCGCGCTCCCAGCACCCGGTGGCGCGGGTGCAGCGCCCTGTGGCGCCGGCGTAGCGCTTTGTGGTGCCGGTGCGGCGCCTGGCGGCGCGGATGGTCCCGGCGCGGGCGCCGCGGGCCCGGTCAGGTCCGGCTGGACGAGCGTCGGCAGCTGTTCGCCCTTCTGCATGGGCTGCAGCGGCAGGATCGTGGTTTCACGGTCCACGCGCCGCTGCTCGTCGCGCATGTAGTTGTACTTGCTGTCGGTCTCCACGGCCGCCTGGTGGTTGTCGCGCAGGATCCGCGGCTGGATGAACACCATGAGGTTGGTTTTCGTCTTGCTCGTGTCGCGCGTGCGGAACAGCTCGCCGAGCAACGGGATGCGGCCCAGGAACGGCACCCGCTGTTCGGAGTTGATGGCCTTGTCCTGGATCAGGCCGCCGATCACGAGCGTGCCGCCGTCGGGGATCAGCACCGTGGTGCTGATGGTCCGCTTGTTGGTAATCAGGTCGACCGCACCGGCCGAGCTGCCCGCGAGGCTGGAACTCTCGACCGCGATTTTGAGGATCACCGCGTCACCCTCGTTGATCTGCGGGGTCACGGTCAGGATCGTGCCCACCTGCTGGCGCTGCACGGTCTGAAAGGCGCTCGCGGCACCGGTGGTGTTGGTGTACTGCCCGGTGATGAACGGCACTTCCTGCGCCACTTCGATCTTGGATTCCTCGTTGTCGCGCATCGTGATCATCGGATGCGACATGATGTTGGTGCGCGAATCGCCCTGCAGGGCGCGGATGATGGCCCCGAAATTCACACCGGTGGCCTGCAGCCGCCCGATGCCCACCGTCGTGCCGTTGGCGACCGCCGTATTGGTCGAGGTGCCCTTCGACGCGTTGTACAGATCGATGATCGAGCTGCCGCCGATCGGTTCGATGAAGCCCCCGACCGCCAGCTTGCTGTTCGAGCCGTCCAGGACCCAGTTCACGCCCAGGTCCGACGTTTTGTCAGCTGCAACCTCCACGATGATCGCCTCCACCTGCACCTGCGCGCGGCGGATGTCGAGCTTGTCGATCACGGCGTTGATGGCGCGCATGGTGCGCTGTGGCGCCGTGATGACCAGCGCGTTGGTGTCCTTGTCCGCCCAGATCGTGCCGGTGCCGCCGGCGAGCGACACGGTGGCGGCACTTGCCGCGTTGATCGGCGCCACCGGATTGGCGACCGGCCCGCGCGGGGCAGAACTCGTCGAGCCCGAGGTGCTCCCGGCGATCTGTTCCTTGAGCTTGGAGGCAAGGTCCTCGGCCTTGGCGTAGTTCAGGTAGCGCACGTAGGTCTCGCCGCCGGTGTCGAGCGGCGTGTCCAGATTCGCGATCAGCGCCCGCAGGCGCAGGCGCATCGCCTCATCGCCGCTGATCAGCACGCTGTTGGAGCGATCGTCGGCAACGATGTGCACTGTGGCTCCGCCCGCTTCGGCACCGGCCTGGCCGACCAGCGAGCTCAGGACGCGCACCGTGTCGGCCGCAGTGGCGCTTTGCAGGGGAATGACGTCGATTGCGGTATTGCCCGATAGGTCGATGCGCGCGACGATGCGCACCATGCGATTGACGTTACCGGCGCGGTCGGAGATCACAAGCATGTTGGCTCCGGTCACCGCCTGGAGCTGGGCATTCTGCGGCATCAGCGGGCGCAGCACGGGCACGAGCTGCGCGGCGCTGACATTGGTGACCGTGATGACCTGCGTCACGAGTTCGTCCGACGAGGAGCTGACGCGACTGGGCAGGTCATCGCCGGGGAGCTGGCGCATGTTCGCGTCCGGGATAACCTTGATCTGGTTGCCAGCGGGCACCGCCACGAAACCGTGCACCTGGAGTACCGAGAGGAACCCCTGGTAGAACTGGTCCGGGGTCATCGACGTACCCGCGCCCGAAATCCAGGTGACCTGCGCCTTGACCCGCGGATCGATGATGAAGTTCTTGCCGGTCGCCGCGCTCACCGCCTCGATCAGCTGCGTGAGGTCCGCGTCCTTGAAATTGGGCGTGATGCGCTGCCCACTCTGCTGCGCGATGGTCGGTGCGCCCAGCAGCAGGATGGCGGCGGCGGCAAGTGCGGCGGCGCGGTGGGTCAGCGGAACAGACGGATGGGGCATGAGGCGGGTTCGCTTCTCTATTGATCGTCCGGCGGATCGCTGGGCGGTTCCGGTGCGGGTGGCGCGGGGACGTTGGCTTCATCGCCGCTGCCCGGAGGGTTCACGTTGCCGCGCAGACTGGGCAATCGTCCTCCACCCATGAATGGCGCGCCGAAAGCGCCGCCGCGGCGCTCCGCGCCCGCGGCCTGTGCTGCCGCAGCACTCTCTGCGTCATTGACCACGGTTTCAAGATTAAGGTTCAAATCCATGCTCTGGCCGTTGCGCTGGACCGTC
>DATFUG010000245.1:0-7183 GCA_035261025.1 Steroidobacteraceae bacterium
CTCCACGACCGCGGCGTGCAGCTGGTTTTCATCGCGCATCGGTGCCGTGCAGCCCTCGAGGTAACTGACGTGGCTGCCCGCGGCCGCAATGATCAGCGTGCGCTCGAACTGGCCGGTGTTGGCCGCATTGATGCGGAAATAAGTCGACAACTCCATCGGGCAGCGCACGCCAGGCGGGATGTAGACGAAAGAGCCGTCGGTGAACACCGCAGAATTCAGGGTGGCGAAGAAGTTGTCGGTGTAGGGCACCACGCTCCCCAGGTACTCTTCGATCAATTCCGGGTGGGAGGCGACGGCCTCGGAGAACGGGCAGAAGACCACGCCCGCTTCAGCCAGGCGCTCCTTGAAGGTGGTGGCCACGGACACGCTGTCGAACACGGCGTCGACCGCCACGCCGGCCAGCCGTGCCCGCTCGTGCAGCGGCACGCCGAGCTTGGCGTAGGTCTCGAGGAGCTTGGGATCGACCTCGGCCAGGCTCTTGGGTCCATCGCCCTTGGGGCGCGGCGCGGAGTAGTAGGAAATGGCCCCGTAGTCGAGCGGCGGATAGTGCAGGTGCGCCCAGTGTGGCTCGCGCATCGTGCGCCAGTGCTCGAAGGCGCGCAGGCGCCAGTCCAGCAGGAACTTCGGTTCGCGCTTCTTGGCCGAGATCAGCCGGATGACCGCTTCATCCAGGCCCGGAGGGACTGTATCCGACTCGATATCGGTGACGAAGCCATGCTGATAGCCGCGGTTGAAGAGGGCGGACAGTTCGGGATTGCTGCTCATCGATGCTCCGTACCTCTGGCCGCGGCGGGTGCCGCGGGCTCGGCGGGCGGGCTGCGGGCCCCGCGCAGTTGCCGCTCCAGTGCCGCGAAGCCCACCGGCTCGCGCTGCAGTCCGGCCAGCTCGAGCAGCGTGATTTCCTGCAGTGAGCGTCGTATCGCCAGATTGACCCGCTGCCAGGCCTTGCCCACGCCACAGGTGCTTTCAATGCCGCAGCGGTGAGGTTGGCGCGCGCACTCGATCAACGCCATGGGCCCTTCCAGGGCATCCAGGATCTGCGCGGCCGTGATTTCAGCGGCGGGACGGGCCAGGCGGTAACCGCCATGCAGGCCGCGGGTGGAGCTCACCAGTTGGCGGCGGTGCAGCAATTTCATGACCTTGCTGACGGTCGGCGTGGTCAGGCGGGTCAGGGCACTGAGCTGACCGGCGGTCAGCTGGCCGGCCGGCACAGCGGCCAGCCGCGCCAGCAGCACGGTCGCATAGTCGGTCATTTTGCTGATGCGCAACATAGGGGCTCCAATCTAGGACTAGTTTAGTCCTACATTGATTGGACTTAAAGGGCAGCAGGCCACGTTTGCTATGCTTGCCACCCCTTTTTGGAGATAAACGCATGGGACGCGCAGATCTGGAGACCGTTGCAGCACAGATGGTCGCTGCGGGCAAAGGCATCCTGGCCGCAGATGAAAGTTCAGGCACGATCAAGAAGCGCTTCGACAAGATCGGCCTGGAATCAACGGAAGAGGCCCGGCGCGCCTATCGCGAACTGCTGTTCACGACTCCGGACATGGCCAAGTCGGTCAGTGGCGTGATCTTCTACGACGAGACACTGCGCCAGAAGACCAGCAGCGGCGTCCCGTTCGCTCAGTACCTGCAGCAGCTGGGCGTAGTCCCGGGCATCAAGGTGGATACCGGCGCGAAGCCCCTGGCCGGCTTTCCCAACGAGACCATCACCGAGGGGCTCGATGGCCTGCGTGAACGGCTGATCGAGTACTACAAGCTGGGCGCGCGATTTGCCAAGTGGCGCGCCGTGATCGACATCGGCTCAGGGTTCCCCACCTCCTATGCGATCCATGCCAATGCCCATGCCCTGGCGCGCTACGCGGCGCTGTGCCAGGAACAAAACATCGTACCGATCGTCGAACCGGAAGTGCTCATGGATGGTGCGCACACCATCGAACGCTGTGAAGAGGTCACCGATGCCGTGCTGGCCGAAGTTTTTCAGGAGCTGCACGGCCATCGCATCCACCTGGAAGGCATGATCCTCAAACCCAACATGGTCATCGCCGGCAAGAAGTGCCCGCAGCCGTCGAGCCCGGAGCAGGTCGCCGCCGCGACGGTGCGCTGCCTGCGACGCCAGGTGCCGACCGCCGTGCCCGGCATCGCCTTCCTCTCCGGTGGGCAGTCGCCGGCGGACGCCACCTTGCACCTGTCCTTGATGAATGCCGCCGGAGATCTGCCCTGGCAGCTGTCCTTCAGCTACGGCCGTGCCCTGCAGGATGCGGCGCTGGCCGCGTGGGGCGGGAAGAGCGCCAACGTGGCGGCGGGCCAGCGCGAATTTGCGCGCTGGGCACGCCTGAACAGCCTGGCCCGCAGCGGTCGCTACAAGACCGGCATGGAGTCACAGGCTGCCTGATGACTGCACCCACCGCGGCCGAGCCGGTCGTCGAGGTCAGCGGTGTTCGCTACGCGATCGACGGCCGGCGCATCTTTGATAATTTGAGCCTGCAGGCGCGGCACGGCGAAATCACGGCCGTGCTGGGCCCCAGCGGGACCGGCAAGACCACGCTGCTGCGCCTGTTGATGGGTGCCATCCGGCCGGCGGCCGGTCGCGTGACGGTGTTCGGCGCGCAGGTGCCGGCGCTCAAGCGCGCGGACCTTTACGCCCTGCGGCGCCGTGTCGGCATGCTGTTCCAGAACGGCGCACTGATGAGCGACCTCAGCGTGTTCGAAAATGTGGCCTTTCCGCTGCGCGCGCATACCCGGCTGCCTGAACCCCTGCTGCGCCGATTGGTACTCATGAAGTTGCAGGCTGTCGGCCTGCGTGGCGCCGCGGACCTGGCGCCGGCAGCGCTCTCGGGCGGGATGGCCAGGCGCGTGGCGCTGGCGCGGGCAATCGCGATGGATCCGGAGTTGCTCATTTACGATGAACCCTTCGTCGGCCTGGATCCGATCTCGCTGGGCGTGATCCTGCGGCTCATCCAGTCGCTGAACGCCACGCTCGGCATTACCACGATCGTCGTCACGCACGATGTACAGGAGATCAGCCGCATTGCGCACCAGAGCTACCTGCTGGCCAACGGCGGCGTGGTCGCGGCCGGGAGTCCCGCCGAGCTGCGTGCCGCCGCCGCGCCGGTCGTCAATCAGTTCATGAATGGCCTGCCGGACGGCCCGGTGCCCTTCCACGTCCCGGCACCGGACTACCGCGAGCAGCTGCTGGGTAATCCGGATGCCTAGCCGATCCCCATCACCCGTGCTTGGTGCCCTCGTCAAGCTGGGGCGCGTCACCCTGTTCCTCGGGCGAATCATCGCGCAGTGTCTGCCGTCGCTCCGGTATCCGCGCCTGCTGGTGGCGCAGATCTACAATGCCGGCGCCCGTTCGCTGATTATCGTCATGCTGTGCGGCCTGTTTGTCGGCATGGTGCTGGGACTGCAGGGCTATGACCTGTTGCAGCGCTTCGGCTCCGAATCCTCGCTGGGAGTGGCGGCGGCGCTGGGCCTGGTCAAGGAACTCGGCCCGGTCATCACGGCACTGCTGTTCGCAGGCCGCGCGGGGACCTCGCTCACTTCCGAAATCGGATTGATGCGGGCCACCGATCAGCTCACCGCGATGGAGATGATGGCGGTCGATCCGGTGCGGCGCGTGGTCGCTCCGCGCTTTCTGGGCGGCATCATCGCGATGCCCCTGCTGACGGCCATCTTCGATGTGATCGGCATTTTTGGCGCGCAGCTCATCGGCGTCGGGCAACTCGGCGTCGAGTCCGGCACCTTCTGGTCCCTGATGCAAAGTTCGGTCGAAATTCGCGACGTGACCCAGGGGTTGGTCAAGAGCCTGTGCTTCGGCCTGGCCTGCAGCCTGATGGCCGTTTACGAGGGCTATCATGCCGAACCGACGGCCGAGGGCGTCGGCCTGGCAACGACACGCACGGTGGTGAGTTCAGCGGTCCTGACGCTGATACTCGATTACATGCTCACCGCCGCCTTCATCAGTACCTGAGGAGCTCAATCGTCATGGCTAATCCCAATCGGAGTCTGGAAATCGGCACCGGGCTGTTCGTGCTGCTGGGATTTGCGGCACTGGCATTTCTGACGACGCAGCTTCCCGGCAGTGCCGTGCAGCTGCGCAGCGCCAGTGACAGCTTCCAGGTCACGGCCCGCTTCGATAACGTGGGTGACCTGAAGATCGGCGCGCCGGTGACGATGGCGGGCGTGCGCATCGGCCGCGTCACCGCGGTCAGTTTTGATCCGAGCGAGTTCAAGGCGCTCGTCACGCTGGCCATCGAACGGCGCTACAACCAGATTCCCGATGACAGCGACGCGGCGATCCAGACCTCGGGCCTGCTCGGCGCCAAATATGTCGGACTCGGCCCTGGTGGCGCGAGCACTTACCTGGCCAATGGCTCGCAGATCCAATTTACGCAATCGGCCCTGGTGCTCGAAAACCTGGTCAACAAGCTCTTTGCCGGTATCGCAGGCAAGAAGGACAGTGATGCGAAATAGCCTTAACAGCGTACGAGCGGGGCGGAAGGGGGCCGGATTGGCGCGCGTTCCGGCGCTGCTGCTGCTGGCCCTGGCGGCGCCGGGCCTGGCGATGGCGGCCGCTGATGCTCCGGCGGCGACGGGCTCCGGTGTCATCGATACCGATCCGGGCCTGCTCATCGAGTCGGCCGCACAGGCGATGCTGCGCGATCTGGACGCCCATCGGGCCGAGTACCGCAGGGAGCCGGCGAAAGTCGACGCGCTGGTCGACCAGATCCTGCTGCCGCACTTCGACACGGAATATTCCGCGCGCCTGGTGCTGGGCCGGCACTGGAGCGCCGCGAGCCCCGATCAGCGCCAGCGCTTCGTCAACAGCTTCTACCACTCCATGCTGAACAGCTACGGCACGGCACTGCTGGATTTCACGGACGATCGGCTCAAGGTACTGCCTTACAAGGGCAATCCGGCGGCGATGAGCGCCACGGTTCGCACCCTGGTGCGCAAGAGCGACGGAGGCACGGTGGCCGTGAACTACAGCTTGCACCGCACGGACCAGGGCTGGAAGGCGTGGGATGTCATCATCGAAGGGATCAGCTACGTGAAGAGCTTTCGCGACGACTTCGGCGCCGAGATCGATCAGAACGGCGTTGAATCCCTGATCGCGCGCCTCGAAAAACAGGGCAGCAAGAAATGAGCGCGGCGCGCGCTGCCGCCGCGCCGGTCGCGGACCGCGCCACGGTGACCGATGCCGGCGCCGGACGCTTCCTGCTGTCCGGAACCGTGACGATGACGACTGCGGTGCGATTGCGCGGTGAGGGATTGCGCGCCTTTGCCGCCCACCGCGGCGATGTGGAGATCGACCTCAGCGCGGTGGCACGGGTGGACAGCGGGAGTCTGGCGCTGCTGATCGACTGGCTGGCCTGGGCGCGGGCGGCGGGGCGCGCGATGAAATTCACGGCTTTGCCGGCCGTGATCCTTGCCCTGGCGCGGCTCAGCGATGTCGAGGCGCTGCTACTCGCAGGCTCGGGCGCTCCCTAGGGCGGCTTTACGCCACCGGGGTCGGCGCCGGAGTCCGGGGCCACGTCCGGCAGTGTGTCATCGCCAAAATCAGCCGGCGTTTCATCCACGGCGCCATCCTTCACCAGGTACTGGCGGCGCTGCAGCCACGCGTTGCGCACAAAAGCGTAGGGGTCGTAGCTGCGCTCGAGCGTGGCGTCGGCGTCCAGGAGCGTGGCGCGCAATTCCAGTTTGTCGGCGGCCCACAGGCCCCAGCGCACATTGGCATCCTGGATGTAGTGGCGACCATTGGTGTACTCGTCGGCGAGCTTAGCCGGTGCATCCCGCAGGCTCGAGGGACCGAGGAGCGGTACCATCAGGTAAGGACCCGGAGGCACGCCCCACTTGCCCAGCGTCTGCCCGAAGTCCTCGTCGTGCCGCTCGAAGCCCGCCCGCGTCGCCGGATCGAAAAAACCCAGCCCGGCGACGCTGTTGATCAGGAGGCGAGTGACATCGCGGCCTCCGTCCGTGAGTTTGCCCTGCAGGACTTCATTGATGATGGTGACGGGATATTCCAGGTTGCCGACGAAATTGCTGAGCCCGCGCCGTACCGGGCGCGGCACCACCGCGCGCCAGGCCTTGGCCACCGGCCGGAAGATGGCCCGATCGGCGGCCACATTGAAGCGGTAGACGCTGCGATTGACGCGCTCCAGCGGATCGCGCGGATCTGCCTTGCCGGATGGAATCGAGGCACATCCGGCCAAAAAAAATGTCGCGGCCAGCGCCGCGAGGCATGTCCGGGTCTCCATGCGCTAAGTCTAGCAGGTGTCTATTGCGGGTTGGCGCGGGACAGGCGCTGCTCTCGCAGCCACTCGCGGATCTCATCGAGCCGCGCCCGGAATCGCTGTCGCTGCACCGAAGTGAGGCCGGGCGAAGCCAGGGCCAGCTCGAGCTGCTGGTTTGCCAGCGGCAGGTCGCCGTTGCTGATGTGGTATTCCGACATGTAGTAATACGCGTCGCCCGTGTCTCCAGCGGCGCTCGCGGCCAATGCGGTCTGGCGAATCTGCTCCGGCGTCGGCACCGTGTTGTTGAACACGTCCAGCAGCAGCGCGTGGGCCTGGCTGGCCTTTCCGTTCTGCATCAGCGTGTTCGCATAGCGCACTGCGAGCGGCACGTTGCGCGGGAACAGGGCCATGGCGCGTTCAAAGTCGGCCAGCGCCGCCGCGGGCTGGTGGTCGGCCTGCAGCGCCTGGCCGAGCGCGGAATAAAGGGCGGTGATCTGCGGATACTTCGCCAGCAGTTCCCGCAGCGTGTCGACGGCGGCAGACGTCTGGCCGCCGTGCAGCTGTGCGAGCGCCTCACCGTAGCGTTCCGGATCGCTCAAGGTGCGCCGGTCGCGCACCCTGGAGTAGTAGGCGGTCATGTCGGTATCGCCCGATGCCACCATCACGCGCAGGCGCTCGCGCATCCAGGAGTACAGGATCGACTCGTTGATCTCCGTGGCGCGCTGCTGTTCGGCGCGGCTGCGCGCTTCGGCAATGCGGTCGCGCGTGACCGGGTGATTGCGCAGCATGTCCAGCGGGCCGGACTGCTCCGAGACGCCTTCACGCCGCCCCATGGATTCGAAAAAATCCGCCATCGCGGTGGTGCGAAAGCCGGCGCCCGCCAGCAGGCCGATTCCGACGCGGTCCGCCTCGGCTTCCTCATTGCGCGTGAAATTCATCGCCTG
>DATFUG010000246.1:0-2126 GCA_035261025.1 Steroidobacteraceae bacterium
GCTGCGTTATTGAGCTGGGGAAGTGCCTAATTCGGTACGCCAGTATCCACCGCCTCCTCGGCCTCGGCTAGCGTGCTGTAATGCTCCGCCATTCGTAGAAAGTGGTTTTGAGTTTCGGTCGAAAATCCAATTGCCGCTAGGCGTCGACAGCCCTTTGCCAGTTCGCGGTAACGTTTTGCTCGATTCAATGCATCCAACATGGTGCACCTCCTCTGCTACGCGCCCACCGTCTTTGCGAAGATCCTATGAGGGCATAGCTATGGGGCAGTATCAAGACGAAACTGGTGAGTGAGAATGAACTGAAAATCCAGCGATTATAAAGTCTTATTGGCTAAAACTGTAAGAGGGGCAAAACTGGTGGCGCCGGTATGATTTTACGATTCACGGGAGGGCGCGAGTCAGATTCATTGTGGGGATGGCCCCGCCCGCAGACCTCGATGATTTAACGCACGCCGATCTGAAAAGCTTGGTGCTGAAGCTTCTGGAACAGGTCGCGGAGTTGCAGCGGACGGTTGCGGCACAACGCGACGAGATCGCGCGCCTGAAGGGCGGGCCGGGGCGTCCGAACATCAGACCGAGCGGCATGGAGCAGGCGACCGAGGCGAAGCCGGCGGGGAGCAACCAGCGGCGGCCGAGGGGCGGCACGCGGTGGAAGCTGTCGATTGACGAGGAACGAACCGTCAAGGTCGCGGCGCCGCCGCGCGGCTCACGCTTCAAGGGCTACACGAGTTTTCTGGTGCAGGATCTGATGATCCGTCGGCACGTCGTGAATTTTCGCCGCGAGCACTGGCTGACCGCGGACGGCAAGATGGTGACGGCGCCGCTGCCGGCCAGCGTGCGGGGTCACTTCGGGCCGGAGCTGCGCCGTTTCGTGCTGGCCCAATATCATCAGGGGCAGGTGACCGTGCCGCGGCTGGTGACGCTGTTGCGGGCGCTCGGCATCCTCATCTCCAAACGCCAAGTCATGCGCCTGCTTAACAAAGATCAGGACGGCTTCCTCGCCGAGGCCCGCGACGTGCTCCGCGCCGGACTCATCAGCGCCGCCTGGATCACGGTGGACGACACCGGCGCGCGCCACAAGGCCACCAACGGCTTCTGCACGCAGGTTGGCAATGCGCACTTCACCTGGTTCGGCACCACCGGCTCGAAGAGCCGCCTCAACTTTCTCGCGTTGCTGCGCGCCGGCCATGGCGATTACGTCGTCAATGCCGAGGCGCTGGCTTACATGCGCGAACGCGCGTTGGCCGCGCATGTGATGGCCCGCCTGGCCGAGCATCCCGACCGCTGGTTCGCCGATCAGGAAGCCTGGAACGCCCACCTTGAAAAGCTCGGCATCTCGGCTCTGAAGGTCAACCCCGATCCGGTGCTGATCGCCACCGAGGGAGCGCTGTGGGGCAGCGTCAAGGCGCACGGCTTCCTGGCCAACACCGTGATTGTCAGCGATGATGCCGGGCAGTTCAACGTCGGTCAGCACGGCCTGTGCTGGGTCCATGCCGAGCGTCTGATTCACAAGCTCGACACCTTCACCGACGAGAACCGCGCAGCCCAGGCTCGTGTCCGTGGACTGATCTGGCCGTTCTACCGCGATCTCAAGGGCTATCGCCAAGCTCCGACCAAGCAGCGCAAGGCCACGCTGCGGGCGCGGTTCGACCGCATCTTCACCCGCCGCACCGGCTTCGTCACCCTCGACCGTCTGCTCAAACGGCTCCACGCCAACAAGCGCGAGCTGCTCATGGTGCTCGACCGGCCGGAGATCCCCCTGCACACCAATGGATCGGAGAATGACATCCGCTGCCACGTGACCAAGCGCAAGGTTAGCGGCGGCACCCGCAGTGATGTTGGCCGCGACTGTCGCGACGCTTTCCTCGGCCTCAAAAAGACCTGCGCCAAGCTCGGCATCGCCTTCTGGGACTACCTTGGCTCAAGGCTCTCAATCCCAGCCGCCCCAACGATCCCATACCTGCCAGAACTCGTCACCGCCGGCGCCCGTCCGCCCTAACCGCCATAGGTTTTGCCCCTGTTACAAATTCCCTGCTGCCGCGGGGCAGGGAATTTTTGTCGTGTGGAGTGCACCCCAAAAGTGAGACACGGAAAATAAGGGACAGTTCTCCATAGGAGAACGGATG
>DATFUG010000247.1:0-2314 GCA_035261025.1 Steroidobacteraceae bacterium
GGTCATCGCTCAATCCAACCGCGACGACCTCGCCGATCGACACGCCCCGGTACTTGATTGGCGTGACCCCGGTCCTGAGGCCGCTTCCATCCTTGAATTTGATGGTGATTGCCGGCCCAATCTCCCGCACGCGCTCGTATATGAGGTAGCCCGCAACGAGGGCGGCCACTACGGGCACCACCCATATCAGCGAGTAGGCCCAGCCGTTCGCCCGCACCTTCACGCGAGCCAGAGGAGTAGCTGATACGCTCACGCCGGTTGCCTCGCTCGGGACGGCGCATCCGGCTGCTTCCAGATCAGCCTGGGGTCATAGCTGGCCGACGCCATGATCGTCAGCACGACCACTGCCGCAAACGGCAAGAGCCCGCGCCCGGGCAGGACCGTCACGAACTGACCCAACTTCACCAATGCCACGAGTATTGCCGTGATGAAGACGTCGAGCATTGCCCACGGACCAATCCGCTCGATGATCCGGTGCACCCAGGTGCGTTGCCGCCTGGTGCGAACATTACTCACGCTGACCGGTACGGTGACATAGAGGAGCCCGAGGAGCTTGAACAGCGGGATCAGGATGCTTGCCAGAAAAACGACCAGGGCGACGGGCCACTGACCATCTCGAAGCAGATTTACGCAGCCGTCCCAAACAGTGCTTTCGGAATAGGCCCCGTAATAGGTGATGCGCAGGATCGGATAGATATTTGCGGGGATGTACAGGATCAGTGCCGCGAGCGTCAGGGCCTGAGTTCGTCCGAGCGTGCCCTTCGCGCCGCGGCCCACGATGGCGCCACACCGGCAGCACGCCGCGACCGCGCCTAGCCGAAGGCGCCCCGTTCGCTGCACGAGACCGCAGGTCTTGCAGCTGATGATGGCCTCCGTCTGTGCTTCGTGCAGCATGCTCGGGCGCCTCCATACCGAACGCTATCCGCCGGTGCGGTGTCCCCTTGCGGCCGGCGACCGGAGGCCGGCCGCAAGGGGAAGCGGGGGGCTCGCTACGGACTTCCGCTCGCGCTCACGAGCGCCCGGTCTGCGGGCCAGCACCAGCGGACCTTGCCGAGTTCGTGATGCGTGGCCCGCCTGGCGGCCATGCCGTCAGTTCAGCGGCGATCCTCGTCCGATCGCTCATGCTTATGGCGCCACTTCCAGTACCCACGTTGCTGGTCCTTGTCCATGCTACGGAACCTTCGGTAGGGCTCATGCCGCCCGTCCAGGTAAACCCGAAATTGGGTTTCCTCTTCCCCGTTCCAATAGTGATAGCTGCCGTAATCAGGGTCGTACACCCGGAATCCGACAGCGCAGCCCGCATTACCCAGCGCCATACCACTGAGCATGGCAACGAGGGCCGCCGCACCAATGCTTCGAAAGTACTTACTCATGACGCAGTCTCCAATTTAGCTGGCCTTTGGCTTGATCTTGAATCCCTCGAGGGACAGATCGCCCATAAGGCCTTGCTCGCCCAGCACAAAGGACAGAACCGGGCGGCGCAGGGTCTGCATGTCATATTCGCGACCAGCACCCTTCGACGCCACGGCAACACCCGCGTCCGCGCCGATGGTCCAACCCTTGCTCCGCTCAAATTTGTCGCGCGCTTCACTGGTCATAAACAGGATCACTTCGGAATGCTCGGCGACGCCAACGGTCGCGCCTAACGAGGCCCCGTTTACTTCAAAGTGCTTCACGATCTTTCCGTTGACCAGCAGGGCGCCTTCACCATGCAGGCCACCAACGCCCAGACCGGCCTTTGTGACATGCGGAAACACGAGAACGGCCGCCGCCTTGCCTACCAATTCCTGGTGACCGGGGTTTTGCGCGTAAAACGACTGCAGCGTCGCGTGCACTCCGGCGTCGATCTCCGCCTTGCTCATGGCCAACGCCCCGCCGCTCCAGGCCAGCGCGACACATAACAGTGCTGACCTCACCAGTACACTTGCGTATTCCTTCATGTCTGCATCCTCAGTCGGCCGGACATTCCGGCGCTGTAATCCTTGCATTGGTCGTCCTCGCACCGAATCAGCCGAGGACTACTGCCGCTGCAAGAAATGACCTACACCGCACCGCGCAGCCACGGCGGTCGTCAAAACAGCCGATTGCGGCAATGCGAAACGGAGCAAGTGTCTGCCCGTGACAAGTCGGTGCAATCCTGGCGGTAATTGCGCATCGCACCCAGCATCCAGCCGCTCGCTTCGGGGATCGCTGACCCCATCGGGCCGATCAGCGTCATGTACTGCGGCTCGGGCTTCTGCAATCACGGGCGCGGGGCGCGTCGAATGTGCCCCAGGTCCCTTCGACGCTATGGTGTCGCCTGCGTCCTACTCTG
>DATFUG010000248.1:0-5924 GCA_035261025.1 Steroidobacteraceae bacterium
CGGCTGCCACGCCAGCGATTTCAAACCAGATCTGCATCCGAAGACCCTGGGCGGAGTGAAGTACACGGCGGCCGAGCTGCGTGATTGCACCGGCGCCTGCCACGTGTACAGCGATGCGACGCTCGGCACGATCGCCAAACCCATGCCGGGGCCGTATCACCGGGTCACAGATGCCGCGTTCAAGCACTAGGCGCACCCACTGCCTGACCCGATACTGTGCGGCGCTGCTGGTGGCCCTGGTCGCCGCCGCGAGCGCCACTGCGCAGCCGCTGACGAGTGGCCCGGGGCGCTTCATCGACATCGTCGAGGTCAACGACCACGATGACCAGGTCGACATTGTGGTGCAGTTCACTTGCTCGCTGCGCTATCTCACGCATCAGCCGGCTTCGGAAGGCAAGGAGCTGCGCGTGCAGCTGCAGCCGCAGGGTGACTGCGGGGTCGCACCAGGCAGCCTGATCGAGGGCGAGCTGCCGCCCGTTTCGGGTGGCGCACGCATCCTCGAGGCCACTCGCATCGAGTCCGACGTGCCCGGTCAGGTCACGCTGGTGTTCAGCTTCCGCAACAGCGAGCGCTTCGTGCTGGCACAGGGTGTGGATCCGCACGGCCTGCGCCTGCGTCTGATCGATCGTGCCCGCGGCCGCGGCAAGGTGATGATCAACGAACCGAGCGGTCCAGCGACCAGCTACGCCGTCAATCTCGAATCGCAGCCCAGCGAGTTCCCTCCCGAAACAGTGCAGCGCGCCCGTGATCGGCTCAAGGTTCCCGTGTTCGTGAGCCAGGCGGTGGTGGACGAGCAGACCTGGTACCGGCTGCGCGCCGGCCCATTTGAAAAACAGGCCGACGCCGAACGGGTGCTCAACCAGGCGCTGGCGGATTATCCGCGCGCCTGGCTGGCGATCGGCGATGAGGTCACGAGCAGTGCCGGCCCGGCTGAAACGCTACCCGCGGTCGAGCGCATCGGCTCCGATCCTGCACTCGATCCGGCCGCTCTGGCCACACTCGTGGCGGACGCGCGCGCGGCCATGACGGCGCGCGATTATACGAAGGCGATCGCCGCGCTGACCAAGCTGCAGCGCCAGCCGGAATTCCCGGAGCGCGCCGCCATGCAGGAACTGCTGGGCCTCGCCCGGGAGCGCTCCGGGCAGCTGGCGCACGCCAAGGCCGAGTACGAAGAGTATCTGCGCCGTTACCCGGCGGGCGAGGCGGCCGATCGCATTACGCGGCGCCTGGCAACGCTGCGCGCCGCGTCATTGGCCGCGCGCACCGGCACGGGCGGTGGCGGTGCCGCGGCGACGGGCTGGACCGTGAACGGTGGCTTCGCGCAGATGTACCGCAACGATGGCACGACGGTCAGCAACACGGCCAACGGCGCCACCGGTGTGGTGCCCAACAACAGCCAGACCCAGCAGCAGAATGCCCTCTACACGGATGTCGATCTGCTGGCGCGCCGGCGCGGCGAGCGCTTCGATGTGCTCACGCGCGTCAGCGCAGGCTACGCCTATAATTTTGCCGGCAGTTCCGCGACCAGCAGCAGCGATTCCACGAAGCGCGTCAGCGTGGCGACCATCGAGCTCGACGATCGCAAGTGGGGCCTGCTCGGCCGCTTCGGCCGCCAGTCGCGCAACAGTGACGGCGTGCTGGGCACCTTCGATGGTGCTTTTGCCTCCTGGCAGATCGTGCCAGCTTGGGCCATCAACGTCACCGCGGGCTATCCGGTCGAGCAGACCAACCTCGGCATCCAGCGGGCCCGGAGTTTCTGGTCGGTCGCGATCCCGTATACGCCGCCCGGGGCCCATTGGGACGCGAGCGTGTTTTTCGCCCAGCAGAAATTCGAGGGCGAGACCGATCGCCGCGGCACCGGATTCGAGGCGCGACTGCTGCTGCCGAAGGGGTCGTTGACCGCGCTGGTGGACTACGACATCTATTTCAAGTCGCTGAATGCGGCGGCGCTGCTGGGCACCCTGCAGCTGCCGGATCGCTGGAACCTGAGTTTCGATGCCGAAAAGCGCAATGCCCCGGTGATCTCGCTGCGCAACTCCCTGATCGGCCAGCCTGTCACGACGCTGGATGAAATGCGTCTGGTGTTCACGAATGACGAGATCCACCAGCTGGCGATCGACCGCACCGCGGTCACTTCCAATTACAGCCTGACGGCAACCCGGCCGCTCGGCCAGCGCTTTCAGTTCTCGACCACGGTGAGCGCCACGGAGGTTGGCGCTACGCCGGCTTCGGGCGGCGTGCCGGCCCAGGACGCTACCGGACTGGATCTGTCGTACCAGGCCCAGATCTACGGCTCGAACCTGTGGCGGAAGGGCGACTTCAACGTACTCAGCATCGCCTACGCCAACACGGAAGCCGCCAAGCTTGCCTCGATCGCCGCGACCAGCCGCATGCCGATCGGCGGATCCTGGCGGCTGGGGCCCCGACTCACCATCGATCATCGGCAGCTCAGCAGCGACGGCAGCACCGAACTTTCGTTCGTGCCCTCGGTGCTGATCGACTACCAGCATGGGCAGCGGCTGCTGCAGTTCGAAGCGGGCGGGCAGATCGGCAAGCGGGACAACTCGGTGCAGACGCAGAACACTAAGCGCTATTATGTGAGCCTGGCCTACCGCCTCGGGTTCTGATGGTGCTGTTCCGTAGTCTTCCTGCGCTGCTCGCCGGCGCGCTGGTTCTCATTGCCGGCTGCAGCAGTGCGCCGGCGATTCCACAACCCCATGACTATCTGGACGAGCAGACGGGCGCCACCGTCACCTCGGTCGAGGCGCCCCTGGTGTTTGCGCGCGAGCGGAGCGAGCGAGCGGCCAACCTGCGTGACTACGTCTCCGTGGTGGCCGCTTCGGTCAATCGTGGCGGGAAGGTCGAGTACGTGCTCATCGCCTACGTCTGGTCGACGCTCGATGCCCTGAACGCGCCAGCCCCGGGGCTGGCCGACTCGCTCCTGCTCATGGCCGATGACCGCCGCATCAAACTCAGTGCGAATGGCAAGACGCCGGCCGAGCTCGGGATTGCGCACGCCGTGCACGCGCCACCCGGGCAGGATGCGAAACCGCTGGTCTTTCCGACCGACCTCGACTCGCTGCGCTTCATCGCGGCCGCCCGCAGCCTCGCCGTGGAGACCGCGCTGGGCGAGGACGCGGTCAGCTACCAACTCTGGGACGACCAGCGCCCGGCACTCGATCGCTATGTGCGCTTCCTGCAAGGGGAGCGCTAAAGCCGGCTCAGTAAGCGACGAAGGGTCCCATTCCGGCGCTCGTACTCTGCCCCTCGATCGCCACGTACACGCGCCGGCCATAGAAAAAGGGCAGACCCCAGTCGAATGACAACGGCAGTGTGTTGGTCCCGGCAATGTTGGGCAGGGCACTGAAGGTGGGATTGTTCCTGGTCAGTGCGTCCGCGTCGGCCACATCGAAGGACACGTTGCTGACGACACCATTCTTGCCGGTGTTGATCGCGGACAGCGTGGTTCTCGCGGGGCAGTAGAAGCCGACGTTCGTAGTACAGACCGGCAGCGTGCTGTCATTGAAGAAATAGGCATTTGAGCCGGAGTCAATAAAACTGTAGGTCAGCATTGTGCCCTTGTAGGTGGTCGTAAACTCACCGCTGGTCCCGACGGTCAGTATCGTGGCACTGCTGAGCTGATTGTTGGTCTGGGTGCCGATGCCGAGGATGAGCGAACCGCGCGCGCCCAGCTGGCCGGCTGAACTGATCGTGGGCAGCTCGACGGCGACACCGTTGTTGTTGGTGGCGAAGTGGTACACCGGGTTCTGCACCTGGGCGGCGAGTGCGATGGTACTGCCGATGCAGCCGCTTGCCGGACAGCCATAGTAGGCGCCCTGGCCCAGGGGATTCGCCACGGTCACGCACGCGGGCCCGCAGTCCTCGCGAAAGATGCTCACACCCAGCACGCCGTTGGCGCCGAAGGCCACCACCGAGTTTTCAGGCACCGCCCCATTCGGGCAATCGGTCGGGACGGTCGGGGCCGCTGGATCGCCCACGAGCTGGATCGGCACGCTCAAGGCAGTGCCGTCCGCGACCTGCACGTCGGCGGTGCGCACGCTGCCCCAGGTATAGCCGTCAGCGAACTGGAAGCACTCGTCCAGGGGATCACCGGCCGCGCTCTGCGCCTGTGGCAACGAGATCGGAGACGTTCCCAGTCCCTCGTTGATGATCCGCAGCCCAGTGGAGCCCGTGTCCAGCAGCACGTGATCAATCGTCTGGCAGGTGCTGGTGCCCGGCACGCAGATCGTGACCGTGACGAAGGGCAGGTTGGCCGAAGTTCCACCCGGTCCGGCATCGACGGTGAGCGGGGCCACATTGGTTCCGGTCGTCACGATCGGACCGCCGCCCGATCCGCCGCCGCAGGCGCTCATGGCCAGCACCAGCAGGGCCGCAGCCAGCGCGCGCACCATTACTGCAACTCCCCGGGACTCACGCCCGCAGGCACCAGCGCGGGTACCCAGGCGACACCGGCAAACGCACGCATATGGCCACCGGCTCGCACGGCCAGGGCCGGTTGGTCAATCGCCAGTTGCGTCCGCGTCGAGCCGGCGCTGCGTGGTGCGCTGACATACAGATCGAAGTAGGCGCCGAGGAGCAGGCGCAGGTCCGGCTTGAACGGGCCCCGCCAGGCCACGGCGAAGACCGAGCCGGCCGGCGTGACAAATTCGCGGATCGCGGTGCCTTCCACCGTCGTGAGTTCATGGACACTGTAGCTCGCGCCACCGACGACACGCAGGCTGGCCCGGAGGCGGGCGCTGTCGCCGCTCACGGAGGCCGCGGTGTCGCCGAGCGCGGCCATGGCGGGCGGTGCCGCGCACCACAGCGCCGGCAGCGTCAGCGCTGCGAACCACGCGAGGTGCGGCGATTGACGCCTGAAGGACTGTTGCTGTCGGGGCACGGGACACTCCGAAGTGGAGTCGGCATTTTGCCGCGTCCACGCCAGTAATGTTGCTGTCGCCGCAGGCCGACAGAAGCCGGGGATTTTACTCGCTCCAGATAGGCGCGGGGGCGGGCGCTCAGCCCAGGGCCGCGGCCGAATCGCTGCGCGCCGCGCGGCGGCGCTCGTGCTCCCGCAGGGCGCGCTTGCGGATACGGATGCTCGCGGGCGTGACCTCCACCAGCTCATCATCGGCGATGAATTCGACGGCGTATTCGAGCGTCAGCTTGATCGGCGGCGTCAGCAGCAGCGCATCGTCCTTGCCGGCGGCGCGGATGTTGGTGAGTTTCTTGGTCTTGATCGGGTTGACCACGAGGTCGTTGTCGCGGCTGTGAATCCCGATGACCATGCCTTCGTAGACCTTCTCGCCGTGGCTGACGAACATACGGCCGCGCTCCTGCAGCGCGAAGATGGAGTAGGCGACCGCTTCGCCATTTTCGTTGCTGATGAGCACGCCGTTGTGCCGATCGGGAATGATGCCTTTCACTTCGTCGAAACCGTCGAAGATATGGCTCAATAGCCCGTTACCGCGCGTCATGGTCATGAACTCACCCTGGAAGCCGATCAGGCCGCGTGCGGGAATGCGGTATTCGAGCCGCACCCGGCCCAGCGCGTCGATCACCATGTCGGTGAGTTCCGCGCGGCGCACACCGAGCGCTTCCATCACGGCACCCTGACATTCCGTGTCGACATCGACGGTGAGCGCCTCGAAGGGCTCGAGGGTGCGGCCATCGACGACCTTCTTGAGCACCTGCGGCTTGCCGACCGCGAGCTCGAAGCCCTCGCGCCGCATGTTTTCCACCAGGATTGTCAGGTGCAATTCACCGCGCCCCGAGACCCGGAACACGTCGGGCTCCTCGGTCTCCTCGACGCGCAGCGCGACATTGCTCTGCAGTTCGCGCATCAGGCGCTCGCGGATCTGCCGGCTGGTGACAAATTTTCCCTCGCGCCCTGCGAAGGGCGAGGTGTTGACCTGAAAATTCAT
>DATFUG010000249.1:0-12868 GCA_035261025.1 Steroidobacteraceae bacterium
TGGCGGCTGCCACGCCGCTGTGATTCACTAGCCCCAGGAGGCATCGATGTCCGCTTACCGCCAGCTGCTGGTGGCGATCGACCTGGGCGAACAGAGCCGCGCGGTGGCCGAAAAGAGCGCGGAACTCGCGCGCCTCTGGCAAGCCAAGCTCCAGCTGCTCCATGTCATCGAATTCGTGCCCGTGGAACCCATGAGCGACGCGCTGGTGCCCGTGGTGCAGATCGACGACCGGCTGATCGCGCGGGCCGGCGAGCAGCTTCAGGCTTTGGCGGTCGCGGTGGGGCTCGAGGCCTCCAGCTGCCGCGTGGCGACCGGCAGCGTCAAAGGCGAGCTGCTCCGGCACGCCCGCGATTGCGGCGCGGACCTGATCGTGCTGGGATGCCGTGAGCGCCATGGCCTGTCCATCCTCGTCAATTTCACCGAAGACACCGTGCTGCACGGCGCGCCCTGCGACGTGCTGGCCCTGCGTGTGAGGTAGCGCCGCCGTGTCGGACCGCCACCAGATCCAGGTCGCCGTCGAGAGCGCCTATCTCGAAGAGCAATCCGAGCCCTCCGAACACCGCTTTGTGTTCGCCTATACGGTGACGCTGCACAATTCCGGGCAGGTGCCGGCCAAGCTCCTGACGCGCCACTGGATCATCACCGATGCCAACGGACGCACCCAGGAAGTGCGTGGCGAGGGTGTCGTCGGCGAGCAGCCGCATCTCAAGCCCGGCGAGGGATTCCGCTACTCGAGCGGCGCGGTCCTGGAAACCCCCGTGGGTGCGATGCACGGGAGCTATCAGATGCTGGGCGATGACGGCCAGCGCTTCGATGCGCCGATCCCGGCGTTCCGGCTCGCCAAGCCGGGGCTCCTGCACTGAGCGCCGGCCGCCCCGGCCGCTCCCGGCCCTGACCAGCCATGGCGCGCTGGGCCATCGGGGACGTGCAGGGGTGCTGTGCTGAGCTCAACGAGCTGCTGGCGCGGCTGCGCTTCAACGCCGATCGCGATGTGCTGTGGTTCACCGGCGACCTGGTGAACCGGGGGCCCGAGTCCCTCGCCGCGCTGCGACGCGTGCAGGCACTGGCGGACAACGTGATCGTCGTGCTGGGCAATCACGATCTGCACCTGCTGGCCGCGGCACACGTGCCCGGGCACAAACTGCGGCGCAGCGACACGCTCGGCGAGATCCTCGCTGCCAGCGACCGGGAGCGCCTGCTCAGCTGGCTCCTCGCCTGCCCGCTCGCGCACCTGGATCCTGAGCGCCAGGACCTGCTGGTCCACGCCGGGCTCGTACCGCAGTGGGATGCGCCACTGGCCGCGCGGCTCGCCGCGGAAGTGGCGCGCGCGCTCCAGCATGATCCACGCGCGCTGCTCGAATCCATGTACGGCGACAAGCCGGATCAGTGGGACGAGGCCCTGCGCGGCACGGACCGGTTGCGCTTCATCATCAATGTGCTGACCCGGATCCGGGTCTGTACCGCGCAGGGACGCATCGATCTGAAGCAAAAGGGCACGCCCGCCGAAGCGCAGGCACCCTGGCAACCCTGGTTCGCGCTTAAAGGAAGGGCCAGTGCCGCCACGCGCGTCATCTTCGGCCATTGGTCGGCGCTGGGCTTTTACCGCAGCAAAGGGCTGTTGGGAATCGATACCGGCTGCGTCTGGGGCGGCGCGCTCACGGCCGTGAACCTGGATGATCCCGAGGCCCCGCCGGTCGCCGTCCCCGCGCAGCTGAAACCGGGAAGCGCCGTGCCGCGCGAGTGAGGAGGACGCTTAAGGACCGAAGTGCAGCCTGAGCATCTCCGTCTGCGCTGAATAGATGCCCAGCGGCACCGCCAGCACGGTGGCCTCGCCCATCGCAGGCACACTAAGGATCACCCGCTCATCGCCCCGGATTTCCAGGTGCGCGAAGCTCCCCGGCCGGACCAGGAATTCAAGGCGGATGGGCCAGGCATGTCCCGGCAGCGGGCGCAGGCTGAAATCGCCCTCGCCACTGAGCGCCGTGAGCGACACGCGCAGGTTGTTGCGGTTCCAGCTCTGCCCCAATGGAGCGGTGTTGGCGCCCGCCGGGAATTCCAACAGCAATTCACTGACGGCCGGCTCCGGAGGCGCCGGAGCGTGCCGCCAGGGCCAGTGCCAGTGCGAAGGGCCCAGCCGCGCCACATGGCTGCAGGCGCCCAGGACCGCCAGGGAAATCACCAGCGCCGTGAGCGCTCCGGCGCGTCGGCTTCGTCCCGCGTGGGCTTGGGTCACGGCATATTCCTTTCAACGGCTTGGGCGTGCCCGGCGCAGTCGCCCCAGGTGCCCCGATATGCGTACCATACGCGAGCCGCAGCGGTTAATCAGCTGTCGGAAATCGTCGACAGGAACGCATGCCATGGATTTGCTGAGAGCTTTGAACCTGCAGCGCTGGGTCGATGAGAACCGGCCTCTGCTTAAGCCCCCCGTGGGCAACAAGCTCATCTACCGCGACGGCGAATTTCTGGTCATGGCGGTCGGCGGACCGAATTCGCGGCGTGACTTCCACGTCGATCCGGCCGAGGAGTTCTTCCACCAGCTCGAGGGCGACATGGTGCTGCGGGTGTACGAAGGCGGGGCGATCCGCGAGGTGCCGATTCGCGCCGGGGAGATTCTGCTGCTGCCGCCGCGCGTGCCGCATTCGCCCCAGCGCCCCGCCAATTCGGTGGGCCTGGTGATCGAGCGGGCGCGGCGACCCGGGGAGCGCGACGGACTGCAGTGGTATTGCGAGCACTGCGGAGCACTGCTGTACGAGGAATATCTGGAGCTCAGGGACATCGAGACGCAATTCCCGCCAGTGTTCGACCGCTACTACAGCAATCTCGAACACCGCCGCTGCCGGCAGTGCGGCACCGTGGCCCCCGGGGCCGTGGCGGCACCGGGCGGAAGCCACGATGCCGCACGCTGAAACCAGCGTCGCGACCTGGTGTGAACTTGAGGGCCGCCGCTTTCAGATCGACCTCGCGCGTGCGCACGATCTGGCCATCGCGCTCGACTTCGATGGCCGGCAGCCGCGCTGGTTTGAGGCGCCCACGGCGCGCAGCACCGCGCTCGCCAGCGGAAAGTTCAGCGGCCGCGTCGAGCTGGGTGCGAGCTGCAACTGCAGCACCCTGTCGCTCACGCCCCATTGCGACGGAACCCATACCGAATGCGCCGGCCACCTCACGCGCGAGCCGCTCGCGGTGCGCACGGTCGTGCCGGCCGGATTTGTGCCGGCTCTGCTCCTGAGCGTCACACCGGTGCGCGCGGCGGAAACGGCGGAATGCAGCGGACCCCCGATGGCCGCGACCGATCGGCTCATCACGGCCGAGGCCATTCGTCTGGCCTGGCCCGCGGCGCCGGCTTTCGCACCGCGGGCCCTGATCGTGCGCACGCTCCCCAATGCGCCCGCCAAGCGCAGCATGGACTATCGCGACCATCCGGCGCCCTACCTGTCACTGGGCGCGGCCTCCCTCATGGTCGAGCGCGGCATCGAGCACCTGCTGCTCGACGTCCCTTCTGCGGATCGCGCCGATGATGGCGGCCAGCTCAGCGCACATCGTGGGTTCTTCGGCCTGCCCGGCGGCAGCACGAGCCTGGCGGCCGTGCAGCGCCCACGCTGCACGATCACCGAAATGGTGTACGTCGACAGCCTCGTTGCCGACGGCAGCTACCTGCTGAGTCTGCAGATTCCCTCTCTCGGCGGCGATGCCGTCCGATCGCGCCCGCTGCTGTATCCGCTGCACCCCGTATGAGCGCTGCGATGGACGTGAGTGCCGCGGAGGCTCTGGATCGTGCCGACGGGCTCGCACACCTGCGCGAGCAGTTCGCCTTGCCGCGCGCGGCCAGCGGCGCCGAGCTCACCTACCTGTGTGGCCATTCACTCGGCCTAGCGCCGCGCGCAGCCCGCGCCAGCGTGCTGCAGGAAATCGAGGACTGGGAACGACTCGCCGTGCACGGTCACGAGCAGGGGCGACGCGCCTGGATTGGCTACGCCGAACGCCTGGCGCCGCTCCTGGCACCGCTCGCTGGAGCCCTGCCCGATGAAGTCGTGGCGATGAATTCCCTGAGCGTCAACCTGCACCTGCTGCTCGCCAGCTTCTATCGCCCGAGTCCGGCGCGCCATCGGATCCTCATCGAGGCGGGCGCCTTCCCTTCTGATCGCCACGTGCTTTACTCCCAGCTCCAGTGGCATGGCTACGATCCGGCCACTTCGCTGGTGGAACTGGCGCCGCGCCCCGGGGAAGAGCTGTTGCGCACTGAGGATATCCAGGCCTGCATCGACACCGAAGGCGCCGCGCTCGCCCTGGTGCTGTGGCCGGGCGTGCAGTACCGCACCGGACAGGCCTTCGCGCTGGAGGAGATCGCGCGGGCCGCGCGCCGCGTGGGCGCCGGCGTGGGCTTCGATCTGGCGCACTCCATCGGTAACCTGCCGCTCGCGATGCACGATTGCGGTGCTGATTTCGCCGTCTGGTGCAGCTACAAGTACCTGAACGGCGGCCCGGGTGCGATCGGCGGTGCGTTCGTCCATGAGCGCCACGCCTTCGATGCCTCGCTGCCGCGCCTGGCAGGCTGGTGGGGGAGCGACCCGCACACCCGCTTTCGGATGAGCGGCGAATTCGAACTGACGGCGGGCGCGGCGGGCTGGCAGATCAGCAATCCGCCCGTGCTGTCGGCCGCACCACTCCTGGCCTCGCTGGAGATGTTCGCCACCGCCGGCATCGCAGCGCTCCGTGAGAAGTCGCGGCGCCTCACGGATTTCCTGCACGCGGCATTGCTCGATCGGTGCGGCGGTGGCGTCGAGATCATCTCCCCGGGGCAGTCCGCCGAGCGCGGCGCCCAGCTTTCGATCCGCGTGAACGGTGGGAGTCTGCGCGCGCGGCGCGTGCATGCCGCGCTGGGACGCCGCGGCGTCGTCAGCGACTGGCGCGAACCCGACACCATCCGCCTCGCGCCGGTGCCGCTGTACAACCGCTACGCCGATGCCTGGCACGCCGCCGAGCAGCTGGCCGCAGCGCTGCGGGACTGAGTCGCCCCGCGCGCCTCGCCCACACTGTGCAAAGCATCCCGAGGATTGCGATTGTCGGTGCGGGGCCAGTCGGGACCCTCCTGGCGATCATGTTGGCGCGCGCCGGGTGCGAAATCTGCCTCATCGAGCGGCGAGCTGATCCGCGCCGGGTGCCCGCCGAGAGCGGCCGCTCGATCAACCTGGCGCTGGCGGCGCGCGGCCTCGCCGCGCTGGAAGACGCAGAGCTGCTCGAGAGAGTGCGCCCCGAAATGGTCGAGATGCGTGGGCGCCAGCTGCATGACCTGGACGGCCACGGTCCCCTGCTGCCCTACGGACAGCGCCCGCGGGAGGTGATCCAGGCCATCAACCGTGCGCGCCTCAACATCGTGCTGATCGAGGCGGCGGCGAAGCAGCCCGCGATCCGGATGGTTTTCGGCCGGCGCTGTCTCGATCCTGAACCCGAATCAGGACGCGTGCACTGGCAGGATGAGGGCAATGGAACCAGTGGCGTAGAGACCGCCGATATGGTGATCGCCGCCGATGGCGCGGGCTCCGCGCTCCGTCAGGCGCTGGCGACCCGCGGTGTCCTGCAGTCTCGCGAAGAGCTGCTCGCGCACGACTACAAGGAGTTCCTGATCCCCGCGCAGCCTGGCGGCGCGTGGGCACTCGCGCCCCACGCGCTGCACATCTGGCCGCGCGGTGATTTCATGCTGATCGCCCTGCCCAATCCGGACGGCAGCTTCACGGCCACGCTGTTCCTGGCCGCGCAGGGCGACCCGGGGTTCGCGGCGCTGGCGACGCCGCAGGCCGCGCGCGCTTTCTTTGCCGCCCAGTTTCCCGACACGCTGGCGCTGCTGCCGGATTTCGAGGCGCAATATGCCCGTAATCCGCAGGGTCAGCTGGGCACAGTCCACTGCTGGCCCTGGCAGGCCGGGCGCGTGCTGCTGATCGGGGACGCGGCCCACGCGATCGTGCCCTTCCATGGCCAGGGACTGAACTGCGGCTTCGAGGACTGCGTGCTCCTCGCCGGCCTGCTCGCGCAGGCGCCCGATCGCGAGAGCGTCCTGGCGCGATTTGAGCGGCTGCGGCGCCCGAACACCGACGCCATCGCCACCATGGCGATCGAGAACTACCTGGAGATGCGCGCCACGGTGCTCGCTCCCGATTTCACGGCCCGCCGCCAGCTCGCCCTCGATCTGGAGCGGCGTTTTCCCGAACGCTTCATTCCGCGCTACTCGATGGTGATGTTCCACGCGGAGATTCCCTACGCGGAGGCCTTGCGCCGCGGCGCGCTGCAGGAATCCCTGCTCGACGCGCTGCTGGCCGCGCATGCCGGCGCCGATTCTGCACTGGCCGCCAGGCTCCTCGATCATAGCGGCCTATAGGCACAAATTGACAACCCTCCATCATCCGTTAGGTCTCAAGTCGGGGAACATCGTGCTTCCATTTGCTCTATCCGTCGTCATCTTCGCCACCACATTCTCTTTGTCACAGGCCGCTGTCTGGCAACCCTCGCCCGGCCACGTGCAGGTGCCGATCTGGCCCGGAAAGGTGCCGGATGCGATGCCCGATCCGAAGCCGGAATCGGTCGGCGCCGACTGGCCGAAGGTCACAAACGTCAGCCGGCCGACGATGACGGTGTATGCACCCAAGGGCCGCAACACCGACGCGGCAGTGGTGGTTTTCCCGGGCGGCGGCTATCAAACGCTGGCCATGGACCTTGAAGGTGCGGAGATTTGCGACTGGCTAACCTCGCGCGGCATCACCTGCGTGCTGCTGAAGTACCGCGTGCCCGACTCGGGCCCGACGTGGAAACACGACCGCCGCTTCTATCCCAAAGTGCAGACGGCGCTGCAGGACGCGCAGCGCACGCTGGGACTGGTGCGCCTGCACGCGGCCGAGTGGCATGTCGATCCGCACAAGGTCGGTGTGATGGGCTTTTCCGCCGGCGGACACCTCGTCGCCGCCGTCAGCACGCATTTCCCGCAGCGGACGTATCCCCCGGTGGATGCCGCCGACAAGGAAAGCTGCCGCCCTGACTTCGCGATCGCCCTGTACCCCGGCCACCTGTGGGCGCACGAGGACGAGGACCGCGCCACCCGCGACGAGACGCACCTCGACCTGCGCCAGGACATCCATGTCGCCACCGACACGCCACCGACGTTCCTGCTGCAGGCCGAGGACGACGACGTGGACGGCGTCGAACAGTCGCTGGCCTACTACGTCGCGCTGCAAAAAGCTCGTGTGCCCGTGGAGATGCACCTGTTCGCGAAGGGCGGCCATGCCTTCGGCCTGCGGCCGAGCAAGCTCCCGATCGCGCAATGGCCGCGACTGGTGGAGACATGGCTGGGGACGATCGGAATGGTGGGCGCGGCCCCCGCAGGCTGAGCGCCCGTTCAAACAAGCGCACGATGACGAGACCCGTCTTCAGCAGGCACGGCTGCGAAAGTTTTCAGGGCGGAGTGGCGCTGCGGTCCGCCAGCTTTGCCAGCGCCGCTGCGGCGTTCACAAACTCCGAGGGCATCATCACGATCGTCATCGTGTTCTGTTCGGCACCGACCTCGGTAAGCATCTGCATGCGGCGCAATTCAATTGCCATGGGTGTCTGTGACATGCGAGAGGCTGCTTCGGTGAGTTTCATGGCAGCTTCGTACTCGGCTTCAGCCTTGATAATGCGGGCGCGCTTTTCGCGATGGGCTTCGGCTTCCTGTGCCATCGCTCGCTGCATGGACTGGGGAATCTCGACGTCCTTGATTTGCACCCGATCCACAGCCACTCCCCAGGGCTCTGTGACCTTGTCGATGACCTGACCCAGCATCTGCGAAAGCTTTTCCTGTTCCTTCATGAGCTCATCGAGCGAGTGTTGCCCGATGACGCTGCGCAGTGTAGTGAGCGCGGTCTGGCGGATGGCATCGTCATAGAGTCGAACCTGGATTATCGCCTTTTCCGGACTGACGACCTTGTACCAGACGACGGCCTTGACCTTGACTGGCACGTTATCGTTGGTCATGGTCTCCTGTGGCTCAATGTTCTGCGTAACGACGCGAATATCCACAACAATCAGTCGATCGACGAATGGGATGATCCAGGTGAGACCTGGCTCCCGGGTCCCACGATAGCGACCGAGGCGGAAAAGGAGGCCGCGCTGGTATTGCTGCAGCACGCGCAGACCGAGGATTGTGAACACGATCAATACGAATACCACGGGAATCAGGGGCACGGCCGTCTCCTTACGATGAAAATGGAATTCTCAAGAGTCCATACCGCTACTGATGTGATGATACGGGCGCCAATGTCCACATGGGGTCAACTTTACTCCCAGGACAGCCGGCCCGCCCGCCGACACGTTCAAACGCGCTCCAGCGTCAGGAAGGTCATCGGCCATTCGTGGCGCGCATCCGCCCGGTGCTCGATGCGCTCGAGCTCGCGCCATTGCGCGGCATCGAACTCGGGAAAGCGCACGTCGCCACGGGCGTCCACGTGCACGCGGGTTAATTCCAGACGCGTCGCCAGCGGGAACGCCTGCGCATAGACCTCGGCTCCACCGATCACGCACAGTTCCGCGGCGTCCGCACAGCGCATCATGGCCATCTCCAGGCTGGCCACCGGCTCGATGCCGTCCGGGAAGGTGCGCGCGCCGCGCGTCAGCACCAGATTGCGCCTGCCAGGCAGGGCTCTGCCGATGGACTCGAAGGTGCGCCGGCCCATCAGGAGGGGATGGCCCATCGTCAGGGACTTGAAGCGCCGCAGATCGTCAGGCAGGTGCCAGGGCAGTGCGCCTCCGCGGCCGATCACCCCATTGTCGGCCAGCGCAGCGATGATCGAGACCTTCAAAGTTCAACCTGGGTCGCCAGTACGATCACGCGTTTGTCCGGCATGCGGAAGAACTCCGCCGCCTGCGTGCTGCGTCGCTGCATCCAGGCAAACAGGCGTGTGCGAAATCCCTGGTAGCCGGCCCGGGGCCGCGGGGCCACCAGGTGCCAGCCGAGGAAGAAAGAACAATCCTGGCCGAACAGCTTCAGTCCGCGCGCACGGCAGTTCTTCAGCGCCACACTGACGTCCGGTGTTTCCATGAAGCCAAAGCGCGCGGTAACCAGGTGTACGCCCTCCAGCAGGGCATCGATGCGCACCCGATCGCTCGGATCCTGGCGCGGTGTGCGCACGAACTCCATGTTGAGAAAGACGATGCGCTCGTGCGCCACGTGATTGTGCTCGAGGTTGCGCAGGAGCGCCGTGGGCACGAAGCGCGGCTCACTGACCAGGAACACCGCCGTTCCCGGCACGCGTGTCACCCCGTCCAGCAGTTGCGGCAGATTCTTGAGCGGCACCGCCAGTTCGCGCAGCGCCGCGCGCAGCAGCCGGCGTCCGGAGCGCCAGGTCATGAACACGCCGAACAGGAGCGAAGCGAACAGCAGCGGCACCCACGCGCCCTGCATGAACTTGGACAGATTGGCGATGGTGTACATGCCGTCCATGAGGACCAGCGGACCGAAGCTCAGGGCCACCTGCCAGGCCGACCAGCGCCAGCGCGATGCCGCCAGCACCATGCCCAGGAGCGTGGTGATGCCCATCGTGCCGGCGACCGCCGCCCCGTAGGCGCTGCCCAGCGCGTCGGAGGAACCAAAGCCGATCACGAAGATGCACACCGCCCCGAACACCAGGGCATTGACGACCGGCACGTAGATCTGGCCATGCTCGTGCGCCGAGGTCTGCAGGATGCGCAGGCGCGGCAGCAGGTCCAGCTGCACCGCCTGGCGTGTGACTGAGAAGGCGCCCGTGATCGTTGCCTGCGAAGCGATGACCGCGGCGATCGTTGCCAGTACGACCATCCACGGCAATGCCGCGGGGGACACCAGCGCAAACAGCGGCTTGTGAGCCGCCGCCGCGTCCGTGAGGATCAGTGCGGCCTGGCCGAAATAGCTCAGCAGCAACGCCGGCCACACCACTGCGAACCAGGCGAGGCGCACCGGTCCCTTGCCGAAGGATCCCATGTCGGCATACAGCGCCTCGCCTCCGGTCACCGTCAGGAACACGGCGCCGAGCAGCACCAGGGCCACCTTCTGGTGCGTGAAGAGCAGGTCGAGGCCGTAGCGCGGGTCGAGCGCGGCCAGCACCCGCGGGTTGTGCACGATCGCCTGGGCGCCAGTGTAGGCCAGCACCGCAAACCACAGCAGCATGACCGGACCGAACATGCGGCCCACGCGCCCGGTCCCGTGCCGCTGGATGGCGAACAGCAGCACGATGATGGTGAGCGAAATCGGCACGATGGCGTGCGCGGCGTCCGCGTTGAGCAGCTCCAGTCCCTCCACGGCGCCCAGCACCGAGATCGCCGGCGTGATCAGCGCGTCGCAGTAAAACAGCGCGGCGCCCATCACCGCCAGCGCGATGATCCCCCGGCCCCAGCGTGGCATTTCCTCGAGCCGGCGCTGCACCAGTGCAAACAGCGACAGGATGCCACCTTCTCCTTCGTTGTCGGCGCGCATGATCAGCACGACGTACTTGAGGGTCACAATGATCAGCAGGCTCCAGAACATCAGCGACACGATGCCCAGCACCGCCACCGAGGAGTGCGGCGAATCCCCGGTGGCATCGAGCGATTGTTCGAAGGCGTACAGCGGACTGGTGCCGATGTCGCCATAGACGACACCGATGGCGCCCAGTGCAGCCCCGAGCGACAGGCGCCGCCCGCTCACGGGCGCCGTCTCCCGAAGCCACGCGCCTGTGGCTTCCTGGGCCGCACCGCCGGCTTCAGCATGGTCCCGCGACAGTCCTCGGCGCTGCACCGGCAGGCGAATACCGCGTCGATGTCTGGGGGATCCTCCTTGTCGCGACTGATTGCATAGTCGTAGCCCAGTTCCTCGCCCGGCTGGATGGTGCGGATCGCCTCGACGAACACGCGGCGCTCATCGGTGACCGCCTCGCAGTTGGGCTCGCAGCTGTGGTTGATGAAACGCGCCTCATTGCCGTTGGCGCCCGCGTCGATGACCACGCTCCGGTCGACGACGAACAGGAAGGTGTGGCTGTCCCGGCGGGACTTGCCCTCGTAGCGGCGATCCGCCTCGCGATGGGACACGCGCTCGCCCAGGTATTCCACGATGCGCGTACCCTTGCGGATGCGGCGCGCGGCGAACACCCCCAGACCGTGCACCGCGGAGCGGCGCACGCGATACAGAGCCGGCCTTGCCCGCTTCATACCGCGATCGGCGCCCGGATTGCCGGGTGGAACTGGTAATTCACGAATTCAAAATCCTCGTAACGATAATCAAACATTCCCGCGGCCCGCCGCAGCGCCAGGCGCGGCAGCGGGTAGGGCGTGCGGCTGAGCTGCAGCTCGGCCTGCCCGATGTGGTTCAGGTACAGGTGGCAGTCCCCGCCGGTCCAGACCAGCTCGCCGGGCTGCAGATCGCATTGCTGCGCCATCATGTGGGTGAGCAGCGCGTAGGAAGCAATATTGAAGGGTACGCCGAGGAACACGTCGGCACTGCGCTGGTAGAGCTGGCAGGAGAGCCGCCCTTCGGCCACGAAGAACTGGAACAGCGCATGGCAGGGCTGCAGCGCCATGCGCTCCAGCTCGCCGACATTCCAGGCGCTGACGACGATGCGCCGCGAGTCCGGATCGGTGCGCAGCAGCCGCAACGCCTCGCTGATCTGGTCGATCTGGCGGCCGTCCGGTGCGCTCCAGCTGCGCCACTGGTGGCCGTAAACCGGTCCGAGCTCGCCCTGCGCATCGGCCCATTCATCCCAGATGGTGACGCCGTGCTCGCGCAGATAGCGGGTGTTGGTGTCGCCGCTCAGGAACCAGAGCAGTTCGTGCACCACCGCCGGCAGGTGGATCTTCTTGGTGGTCACCAGCGGAAAGCCCTCGCTCAGATCAAAGCGCATCTGGTAACCGAACAGGGCCAGCGTACCGGTACCGGTGCGATCCGTCTTGGGCACGCCGCGCGTGCGCGTCGCGCGCAACAGCTCGAGATAGGTCTTCATGGGCCCACGCCGCCCGGCCCGGCGCTGGCCGTGAAATTGCCCGATGGCTGAGGCCACCGGCTGCCCAGGGTGAGCAGCAGCAGCCCGGCGGCCAGCAACGGGAGGGAGAGCAACATGCCCATCGTCAGCCATCCGCCCGCCAGGTAACCGATCTGCACATCCGGCATGCGCACGAACTCGACGCCGATGCGCGCGAGGGAGTAACCGATCAGAAACAGCGCGGAGGGCAGATAGCGTGGCCGCGGCCGACGCGTATACCACCACAGCAGCGTGAACAGCACGATCCCCTCGAGCCCGGCCTCATAGAGTTGCGAGGGGTGGCGGGCGATGAGGGGCCCGCCAGGGAATTCACTTACACGCATGCCCCACCCGCCATCGGTCGGCTTGCCCCACAGCTCGCTGTTGATGAAATTGCCGATGCGCACCGCGAAAATGCCGATGCCGGGGAGCGGGGCCGCGAAATCGGCGACATCCCAGACGCGTCGCCCGCCCTGACGCGCAAACAGCGCGACCGCCGCGAGCACGCCGAGAAACCCGCCATGGAAGGACATGCCGCCTTCCCAGAGCTTCAGGGGGTACCACAGATCCGCGCGCCACATCGCCTGACCGTAGAACAGCACATAGCCTACGCGGCCGCCGACGATCGTGCCCAGCATGGCGTAGAAGATGAAATCGTCGACCGCGCGCGCGCTCCAGGTGGAGCCCGGCTGCGCGGCACGGCGCCGGGCCAGTATCCAGGCGGCGGAAAATGCCACCAGGTACATGACGCCGTACCAGTGAATGCTCAGCGGGCCGATCTGGAGCGCAATCGGATTGATGTGCGGATAGGTCAGCATCGGAGCGGCAATTCTACCCTCTGCAGAGCTCTAGGCCCGCGTGACGCGACAAAAAAAGGCCTTCAG
>DATFUG010000250.1:0-2825 GCA_035261025.1 Steroidobacteraceae bacterium
ACGCGCAAGCTTTGGAATCTCGAAGGAAAAATCGGTCTCGAAGAATTCTTCGTAGGACTTGCGCTGCTTGTCGTTCATGATGTCGTACACCATGCCGTGCACTTCCTTGTGGGTCAGTGCCGGCATGTTGATGCGCTTGACGTCACCATCGACACGGATCATTGGCGGAACGCCCGCAGACAGGTGCAAATCAGAGGCGTTATTCTTGACGGCAAACGCCAGGAGTTGTGCGATATCGACCGCCATCAGAATGCCTCGTTTTGCCGCCCCAGCGTTCCAAGGGAGCCGCCGCAGTATAACGGAGGGGCGCGACGCTCAATATGTTAACCCTTCCGCAGAATTCACCTATGGCTGACAGTCCGGCAGCCCGACTACGCCAGCTGCGCTCGCGCATGACGGCGGCGGCCGTGGCGGCGGGCCGGACCGAGCAATCCGTCACACTCGTGGGCGTGAGCAAGGGGCACGGTGCGGACGCGGTGCGGGCGATGGCGCAGCTGGGTGTCGAGCACTTCGGCGAGAGCTACCTGCAGGAGGCGCTGCCGAAGATGGAGGCGCTCGGCCGGCTGGAACTCAACTGGCATTTCATCGGCCGCCTGCAGGCCAACAAGACTCGCGGCATCGCCGAGCGCTTCGCCTGGGTCCACGCCGTCGATCGCCTGCGCATCGCCGCGCGCCTGGCCGCGCAGCGCCCGCCCTTCGCGCCGCCGCTCAACGTCTGCCTGCAGGTCAGGCTCAGCGCCGGCGGCGACCGGGCTGGAGTTCCCGCAGCGCAGCTGCCCGCGCTCGCTGTGGCCGTGGCGGCCCTTCCTCAGCTGCGCCTGCGCGGCCTGATGTGCATGCTGCCCGAAGGGCTGGACGACGCGGCGCAACGCGCGCAGTTCGAGACCGTGCACGGCCTGCTCCTGGCGCTCAATCGCGGCGGGGCACAGCTCGACACGCTGTCGATGGGGATGAGCAGCGATTTCGAAGCCGCCATTGGCGCCGGCGCGACGCTGGTGCGCATCGGTACCGCGCTGTTCGGCTCGCGCAACGCGCCGCCGGGCCCGTAGAATGCCGCACCGGCAGGCGCCCTCCCCGGGCGGGAATCAGTCCATGAAGACGGCGGCACAGATCGCGTTCCTCGGTGGCGGCAACATGGCAAGGGCGCTGATCCAGGGCCTGCTACGCCAGGGTTACAGCGCTTCCCAGCTGCGGGTAGGCGAGCCTCTGGCGGCGCAGCGCGAGCTCCTGCGGCGCGACTTCGGGCTGGCCGCCACGGACGACAACGGCGCCGCGATCGCCGGGGCGAGCATCGTCGTGCTTGCGGTCAAACCCCAGCAGATGAACGAGGTGCTCACGGCCGCCCGTCCCGCGCTGGAGCGCCACCGACCACTGCTTCTGTCGATCGCCGCGGGCCTGCAGATCGCAGACATCGCCGCCGGCGCTCCGGGCCTGCCGATCGTGCGCGCGATGCCCAACCGGGCGGCGCTGGTCGGCGCCGGGACCACCGCACTCTACGCAGGAACGGACGTCGGCACTGCGGCGCGCTCGCTGGCGGAAAACATCATGGACGCGGCCGGGAGCGTGGTCTGGGTGCAACGCGAGTCCGATCTGGACATCGTCACCGCCCTCTCCGGCGGCGGTGCGGCGTATTTCTTCCTGCTGGCTGAACGGCTCGCCGCCGCCGCGGCCGCGCTGGGACTGGATGGCGAGACCGCCCGGGTCCTGGCCACGCAGACGCTGCGTGGCGCGGGCGCGCTGGCCGCCGGTGCCGAATCCCTGGCAGAGCAGCGCGCCGCCATCACCAGCAAGGGCGGGACGACCGAAGCGGCGCTGGCGGCCCTCGAGCAGGGCGGATTCGATAAACTCATCGCCGCGGCGGTCGGTGCGGCGACCCGGCGCGGCGCGGCCCTGGCGGCCGAATTCGGCCGCTCCGGACACTCGCAACGGCGCCCGCCTGGCACACATTCTTAGGGAGACCCATGGCCGCACTGCTTTGGCTGCTCGATACGCTGCTGAGCCTGGCGCAACTGGCCGTCCTGCTGCGATTGCTGCTGCAATGGGCACGCGCGGACTTCCGCAATCCGCTGGCGCGGGCCGTGGTGCAACTGACCAACCCGGTGCTGGTGCCCATGCGCCGCCTCCTGCCCGCGGTGGGCCAGATCGACAGCGCCTCGGTTGTGGCGATCATGGCTCTCGCCCTGGCGCGCGTGAGCCTGCCGTCCGTGTTGGCAGGACCCGGACTTCCTCCGCTCCTGCTGTGTATGGAATTGGCGACGCTGCAGATTCTGCGCACCGTCCTGTGGCTGTATTTCTGTGCGATCTTCCTGTATGCGATCCTGTCGATGATCGCGCCCGGCGCCTATTCGCCGGCGCAGGGCGTGCTGACGGCGCTTTGCGAGCCGGTGCTGCGGCCCTTCCGGCGGCTGATTCCCCCACTCGCCAATCTGGATCTGTCAGCGCTTTGGGCGGGCATACTCATCTACACGCTGCTGATACTGCTCCACTGAGCGGCCCCGACTTAGGGCTAAGGCGAGGGCCAAGTGCTATTGCCGCCATGGGTTTAGCCGCGCATCTGCAGTGCGCGTCTAGCACGCGCGAGCGCGGCGAGGCCGGCAAAACCACAGCGCGTGCGCCAAACCCTAGAATAAAAGGCATTTGCGTCGCGCGCTGCTTGTGATATGTTGCGCACCGATTCACGAAGCGCGTGATCAATTTTCAGAACTGACTGCCAAACTCGAGGAGATTCAGCAATGGCGAAGAAAGGTGGGGCACCGACCAAGTCGGAAATCCTGGCTACGATTTCGAAAGACACCGAACTATCCCGCAAGCAGGTCAACGAGGTA
>DATFUG010000251.1:0-4817 GCA_035261025.1 Steroidobacteraceae bacterium
AATCCGGCCGCCGGCGCGCGCGCAGTACATCCGGGTGATGTTCGACGAGATCACCCGCATCCTCAACCACCTGATGTGGCTCGGGGCCCACGGTCTCGACATCGGCGCAATGACCATTTTTCTGTTCTGCTTTCGCGAGCGCGAGGACCTGATGGACTGCTACGAAGCCGTCTCGGGCACGCGCATGCACGCGACCTATTACCGTCCCGGCGGTGTGCACCGCGATTTACCGGATGCGATGCCGCGCTACCAGGCCTCGCGCTGGCGTTCGCAGGCGGACGCCGACCGGCTCAATGCGGCGCGCGCGGGATCGCTCCTCGATTTCATCGAGGATTTCACCCGCCGCTTCCCGGCCTGTGTGGACGAGTACGAAACGCTGCTCACGGACAACCGGATCTGGAAGCAGCGCACGGTCAACATCGGTGTCGTGGGTCCGGAGCGGGCAATACAGCTGGGATTCACAGGTCCGATGCTGCGCGGCTCGGGTGTCGAGTGGGACCTGCGCAAGAAACAGCCCTACGAGGTCTACGGCGCGATGGATTTCGACATCCCCGTGGGCCGGAATGGGGATTGCTACGACCGCTACCTGGTGCGGGTCGAGGAGATGCGGCAGGCCAATCGCATCATCGGGCAGTGCGTCACCTGGCTGCGCGCCAATCCGGGGCCGATCATCGTGGAGGATCGCAAAGTGCGCGCGCCGCGGCGCGAAGAGATGAAGGGCGACATGGAATCGCTCATCCACCACTTCAAATTCATGACCGAGGGCTACTGCGTGCCCGAGGGCGAGACCTACGCCGCGGTCGAGGCGCCCAAGGGCGAGTTCGGCGTCTATCTGGTCTCCGACGGGGCCAACAAGCCCTACCGGCTCAAGTGCCGGGCACCGGGATTCGCCCATCTCGCCTCGCTCAGTGAAATGGTCGAAGGACACATGCTGGCCGACGTGGTCGCGGTCATCGGCACGCAGGACGTCGTCTTCGGGGAGATCGATCGCTGATGAATGCGCCAGCCGCTCCCGAAACCACCCTGAGCGAAGCCACGCGCCGGGAGATCGATCACTGGGTGGCCCGTTTCCCGCCCGGCCGCCAGCGCTCGGCGGTGCTCTCGGCGCTGCGCGCGGCGCAGGAACAGAATCGGGGATACCTGACGCCGGCGCTCATGGACGCGGTCGCGGCGCACCTGCAGTTGCCGCCGATCCAGGTCTACGAGGCGGCCAGCTTCTATTCCATGTTCGAGACCCATCCGTGTGGCCGCCATCATGTGAGCATCTGCACCAACATCTCCTGCATGCTGCGCGGCGGGGAGGAGCTCGTGGCGCACGTTGAGCGGCGCCTGGGGATCCGCCAGGGCGAGAGCACCGCCGATGGGCGCCTCTTTCTCAAGCGCGAGGAGGAATGCCTGGCCGCCTGCACCGGCGCGCCGATGATGATGGTCGATCACGCCTACCACGAGAATCTGACCACCGAGCGGGTTGACCGCATCCTCGACGAACTGAAATAGCAGGACATCCAGGAACCGAGCATGGGTGCATGGGACGACAAGCTGAATCTGGTGTGCTTTGAGCCGCTCGGGCTCGAGCACTCCTGGACTCTTCCGGTCTATCAGGGGATCGGTGGCTATGACGCCTGGAAGAAGATCCTGGCCGACAAGACGCCGCGCGAGCAGATCATCGACGCCGTCAAGGCTTCCGGATTGCGTGGCCGCGGCGGCGCGGCATTTCCGATGGGCGTGAAGTGGAGCTTCATGCCGCGCAATGCGCCGATGCAGAAGTACGCGGTGTGCAATTCGGACGAGAGCGAACCGGGGACCTGCCACGATCGCGACATCCTGCGCTACAACCCGCACGCGCTGATCGAGGGCATGGCGATTGGCTGTTACGCGATGGGCGCCACGGTGGGCTACAACTACATCCGCGGGGAGTTCCTGGGTGAACCGGTGCCGCGCTTCGAGGCGGCCCTGAAGGAAGCCTATGCCGCCGGCCTCGTGGGCAAGAACATCCTGGGTTCCGGCATCGACGTGGACATCTACACCTTCGTCGGCGCGGGGGCCTATATCTGCGGTGAAGAAACCGCGCTGCTCGACTCGCTCGAAGGCAAGCAGGGCAAGCCGCGCTTCAAGCCGCCGTTTCCGGCCGCGTTCGGGCTCTATGGCATGCCGACCACGATCAACAACTGCCAGAGCTTTGCCTCGGTCCCGACCATCCTGCGCAGGGGACCGCAGTGGTTCGCGGGCCTCGGGCCGCTGAACTCGGGCGGCACGAACATCTTTTCGGTCTCGGGCCACGTGAATCGCCCGGGAAACTTCGAGGTGCCGCTCGGCATCCCTTTCGCCGACCTGCTCGACATGGCGGGCGGCATCTGGAAGGCGCGCCACATCAAGGGGGTGATTCCCGGCGGTTCCTCGGTGCCGGTGGTCCCGGGCGAAATCATGATGAAGACCAACATGGACTACGACTCGCTGAAAGCAGCGGGTTCCAGCGTCGGTTCGGCCGCCGTGATCGTCATGGATGAAACCACCTGCATGGTGCGCACGCTCGAGCGCCTGTCGCGCTTCTACATGGCCGAGTCCTGCGGCCAATGCACGCCCTGCCGTGAAGGCACCGGCTGGCTGAATCGCACCCTGCTGCGCATCCTGGCCGGGCAGGGGACCCGCGAGCACCTGGGGCTCCTGCTCGATGTGGCCAACCGCATCGAAGGGCACACGATCTGTGCGCTCGGCGATGCCGCCGCCTGGCCGGTGCAGAGCTTTCTGAAGCACTACCGCCACGAATTCGAGTACATGATCGACCATGGCGGGCGCAGCATCGTCGGCGCCGCGCAGCCGGTGGCCGCTTGAGCACCGATTTCGTCAATGTGGAGGTGAACGGCGTCACGGTGAAGGCGCCGAAGGGTGCGATGATCATCCGTGTCACGGACGCCAACGGCGCCTACGTGCCGCGCTTCTGCTATCACGACAAGCTGCCCATCGCCGCCAATTGCCGCATGTGCCTGGTCGAGGTCGAGAAGGCCCCAAAGCCGCTCCCGGCCTGCGCAACTCCGGTCACCGAGGGCATGAAGATCTACACCCGCTCGCCCAAGGCCATCGCGGCGCAAAAAGCCACGATGGAGTTCCTGCTGATCAATCACCCGCTCGACTGCCCGATCTGCGATCAGGCCGGAGAGTGCGAACTGCAGGATCTTGCGGTGGGTTTTGGCCGCGACATCTCTCGTTACACCGAGCGCAAGCGGGTGGTGATCGACCAGAACCTCGGCCCGCTGGTCTCGACCGACATGACCCGCTGCATCCACTGCACGCGCTGTGTGCGCTTTGGCCAGGACATCGCCGGCCTGCAGGAACTGGGCACCACCGGCCGCGGCGAGCACATGCAGATCGGCACGTACATCGAGCGCAGCGTGGATCACGAACTGTCGGGCAACATCATCGATCTGTGCCCGGTCGGCGCACTCAACAGCAAGCCGTTCCGGTTTCACGCACGGGCCTGGGAGATGACCCAGCACCCACTGGTTTCGCCCCACGACGGGTTTGGCACACGCCTGTACGGTCACGTACTGCGGGGCCGGTTGATGCGGGTCGTGCCGCAGCCCTGCGAGGAAATCAATGAAACCTGGATCCCGGACCGCGACCGTTACAGCTATGAGGGGGTCTACAGCGAAGATCGCCTGACCGCGCCCCGTGTGCGCGCGAGCAATGGCGGCTGGCAGGAGACGGACTGGGACACGGCGCTGGCGGCGATGGCCAGCGGCCTGCAAGGCGCGGCCGCGCAGGGCGGAGGAGTGCCGCCTGGCTTCCTCGCGCATCCTTCGAGCACGCTCGAGGAACTGTACCTGCTCGCCCGGATCGCCGAAGGGTGCCGCAGCGCCAACCTCGATCACCGCCTGCGGCAACGCGATTTTCGTGATCAGGAATCCGACCCCGGCATCCCCGGTCTGGGGCTCGCTCTGGCCGAAGTGGACGCCCTCGACGCGCTGTTCATCGTGGGTTCCAACCTGCGCGCTGAATTGCCGATGCTCGCTCATCGGGTGCGCAAGGCAGCCCTTCGGGGTGCGCGGATCAGCCTGTTGAATCCGGAGAATTTCTCGCACCTGTTTCCGGTCGCGACCACCCTGTGCGCCAGTCCGGCGCAGATGGTGCGCGAGCTCGGTGGGGTGCTGCTCGCGGCAGTGGAGGCCGATGCGCAGTTCCTGCCGGAGCCGCTCGTCGGGCTGCTGGGCGGCGCGAGTGCCACCGACGCACACCGCGCGGTGGCGCGATCGCTCGTCTCCGGGCGCCGCGCCATCTGGCTGGGGGCGCTGGCTTCACGCCACTACGCTTACGCCGAGCTGCGGCAGCTGGCGCGCGAGCTGGCGCGGATCACAGGCGCCACGCTGGGCGAGCTCCTCGAGGGTGCGAATGCCGTGGGTGCCTACCACGCCGGCTGCCTGCCTCATCGCGGGCACGCCGGCCGCGTGCGGGCGAGGCAGGGCCTCAATGCACGGCAGATGCTGGAACAGCCGCTATCGGCCTATCTGTTGCTCGGGACCGAACCCTGGGCCGATGGCCTGGAGCCGCAGGCCTTCGACACCCTGCAGCGTGCCGGCTTTGTGGGCGCGATCACGGCGCACGTATCGGCGCCGCTGCTCGCCGTGGCCCGCGTGCTGCTGCCAGCCGCGGCCTTCGCCGAGTCCTCGGGCACATTCGTGAACCTCGAAGGCCGCTGGCAGACCTTCAGCGGTGCCGCGCTGCCTCCGGGCGCGGCGCGCCCCGCGTGGAAAATCCTGCGCGTCCTGGGGAATCTCCTGCAGGTGCCGGACTGCGACTATCAATCCTCCGAGCAGGTTCGC
>DATFUG010000252.1:0-2718 GCA_035261025.1 Steroidobacteraceae bacterium
GTGGGTTTCATCGCGCGCTTTCTCCCCCCGGAGCTATCCCCTCGAAGCCGGGAGGCCGGCGTGTGCTACGCTCTGTGTCGCATGGCCCCTGTACCAGTTCAATGCATGCCATGACAAATGTCCAGCGTGGAAATACGACGACGCTTGAGGACCTGGCGAAGCTCGCCGGCGTCTCGGTCTCTACCGTTTCACGGGCGCTGAACGACCAGCCGTCGATCAGCACGCGCACGAAGCAGCGCATCTGGTCACTCGCGCGCGAGCACGACTATCCCTTCCGCCGCTATATGCCGGCGGGGCCGATCGGCGCCGAGGGATCGATCGCGATCGTGCTGCCACGCACTCACGGCCGCGCGCTGCCCTTCTCGCACCCCTTCTTCCTTGAGCTGATTGCCGCGATCGGCGAGGCGGCGCGCGATCGGAACTACGATTTCATCGTGAGCCACGTGGCGCCGGCAAATTACGAGGACTTGTACCTCGCGGTCACGACCAGCCGCGCGCAAGGCGTGATCTTCCTCGGCCAGGGCGAGCTGCACGACGCCTTCAACCGTCTCGCCACGACCGACGCGCCGTTCTCCGTGTGGGGCGCGGACATCCACGGGCGCAAGTACTGCTCCGTGGGCTCCGATAACATCATGGGCGGGCGCAAGGCGACGTTGCACCTGCTGCGCATGGGCAGGCGCAGCATCGTGTTCCTGGGCGAGACGGACCCGGAGGCCACCCAGCGGCGACGCGGCTACCTCGAGGCGCTCCAGTCGATGGGTATCGAGCAGGATCCGCGGCTGACCGTGCCGGTGCACTTCGAGCTGGAGTCGGGCGAGGCCGCCGTCGCGCAATTGATCCGCCGCAAGGTGCAATTCGACGGCATCGTGGCCTCGAGCGACCTGATCGCCCTGGGCGCGATCCGCTCGCTCAAGCTGGCCGGCTACTCGGTGCCCAAGGACGTCTCCGTCATTGGCTATGACGACATGCTGCTCAGTCGCCTCAGCACGCCCTCGCTCAGCACCATCAAGCAGGACACGAAGAAGGCCGGACGGCTGCTGGTGATGCGCGCGTTGGAGCGAGCGCAGCATGGGCCATCGGAGCGGCTCCCCACCGACCTGATCATTCGGGAGTCCTGCGGCGGATAGCGTTGCACCCGCCTACGGGCCGGGCTAACAGGAGCGTGCTGCATGCCAAGGAAAAACACAGCATGCACTTGGCAGCGCCGGCCTGGGACGGATGATCGTTATCGATGGTGGTTAAGCGCTGACTACAATATCGGCGCACGCCATCCGTCTACACCCTTGCATGAACTCCATTCCGCCCAGTGCAATGGCCCGAGCAGGCCCTGATCAGCGCACGGTCGAGGCGTTTCACAGGGAGGCGCCGCGACTGCGCACCTGGCTGCGACGCCACGCGGCAGCCTGGCAGGGGATCGACGATCTGCTGCAGGACCTGTTTCTGGAGCTTGTGGTGGCCAACCGGGCCGCGCGCCAGATCGAGAACATCGGCGCGTGGCTGTTTCAGGTGGCGCGGCACCGCATCACCGACGCGCTGCGACAGCGCCAGCCCCTGAACCGCGCGCTCGCCCTCGACGCCCTGTCCGACCGGCCTACGGCCGGTGGCACGCCGAGCTCGCCTACATCGGCCACGGCCGATCCGGAGGCGACTTACCGCCAGGCCGATTTCGTGCGCCGCCTGGTGGCCGCATTGGAAGCACTACCCCCTGAACAGCGCCGCGCCTTTGTGTCGCACGAGATCGAGGGCGCGAGCATGGCCGACATTGCAAGACGCGAGGGCGTTGGCCTGAATACCGCGCTGGCCCGCAAACGCTACGCCGTCCTGCGCCTGCGACAGGCACTGGCTGATTTCGATGAACGCTACACCCCTACCTGACGGAGGCTTTATGGCTCGCTTCTGGACTGTTCGACTCTTCGGCATCGCCCTCATCATCACGATCGTGCTGGCGGGCTTCGGCAATGCCGTGCTCTACCTCTGGAACAGCGTCATCCCGACTGTTTTCGGACTGCCCACCATCAGCTACTGGCAAGCCGTCGGACTTTTGTGCCTGAGCTGGATCTTCTTTGGCAGCTGGCGTGCGTTTCCGCGCTTCCCTGCGGCCGCCGCTTGCCGTACCGCCATGCCCCGGGCCACCCAGGACGCCGTGCGCGCGGCCCTCGACAAGGAGTAGGGCCATGAGCCTACGCGCGCGGTTATCGGGCCTGAGCGCGAATGGAGGCCGAGTGGACCACGCCCGTCGCAACCACCGCCCTTGTAAAGCAATGGGTTCGTTACTGCCAAACGCCGATGTAGCGACGCTCGCCGCTGATGCGCCAGCGCCCTCGACGGTGGGATGTCCGAAAAACTGGAATCACTGAGCACTAGGGCATAGCCTCGCGTCATGGGTTTTAGGCTGGCGCTGGGAAGGGGGTGGCCATGAACTTGCGGATTTCGGGCAGTGCCTCGCGCTGTCTGGCGCTGCGGGCGGCGGCAATCATGCTCGCCATCGTGCTGCAGGCTTGCGCGCCCCTGCCGAGACTCGGACCTGTGCCGGAAGGCCAGACGGAGCAAGCGGTCGTTCCGGGAATGCCCGACAGCCGAATCTGGATGGACCGTGACCTGACGAGTTTCGTCAAGGTCGTCCTTGAAGACAACGCCCGCGAACGCTCCGCGCTATTGCAGGCCGGGCGTCCGACCGATCCGCTGCCACCGATATATTTCCTTTCCATTTCCGGTGGC
>DATFUG010000253.1:0-2819 GCA_035261025.1 Steroidobacteraceae bacterium
GCTCCACGATTTCCGGTTATCTTATGCGCGTGAACGCACCTCCGTCACTGAGTCCCGGGGCAGGGGTCGGGAGCACTGTCGGCCTGGTGCTTCCAGGGGGCGGTGCGCGCGCGGCTTACCAGGTCGGGGTGCTGCGGGCCATCGCCAATCTGATGCCACGCTCACCCAATCCCTTTCCCATCATCGTCGGCACCTCGGCCGGCGCGGTCGCCGCCACGGTACTGGCCGCGGAGGCGTTTCGCTGGCACAAGGCGGTCGACGCGCTCGAGAAGGTATGGGCGAATTTTCACGTCGAGCAGGTGTTTTACGCCGACCCCCTGAGCATGCTGCGCTCCGGCATGCACTGGGCGTTGTCGCTGATGTCGGGGGGCCTGCTCCTGCCCCCGCCACGGGCGCTGTTCGACAACACGCCGCTCCGCCAGCTGCTCGAGCGCAGCATCCATTGGAGCCACCTGCGCACCAGCGTGAAGCGCGGCGCCCTCAAGGCCCTCGCCCTGTGCGCCACGAGTTACAGCAGCGCCGCCTCCGTCGCCTTCTTCGACGGCCAGAGCGAATTGCCCGACTGGGAACGCCACCAGCGTCTCGGCCGGCGTGAGTCGCTGACGGTCGACCATCTGATGGCGAGCATGGCCGTGCCCTTCCTGTTTCCGCCGGTCAGCCTCGATGGCGAGTACTACGGTGACGGCGCGCAGCGCCAGCTCTGGCCGTTAAGTCCGGCGATTCACTTGGGCGCCGACCGGCTCCTGATCATTGGCGTGCGCGCGCACCTGGGCGCCGGCGTGAGCGACCGGGCACGCACGGTCGCCGAGGCGCCGACGCCCGGACAGCTGTTTGGCTACATGCTCGATACGCTGTTCATGGACCAGATCTACGCCAACGTCGAGCACGTCGTGCGATTGAACCATGTGGCGGAAGTGGCGCCGCAGGCGGTGCCCGGCGTGCACAAGGTGGCGACGCTGATGATCGCGCCGAGCGAGGATCTGCGGCTCATCGCCATGCGCCATACGCGCAGCCTGCCGCGCGGATTGCGCACACTGCTGCGCGTCATGGGGGCGCGCGGCACGGCCGGAGCGCAGCTGGCCAGCTACCTGATGTTCGAGGCCAGCTTCACCCGGGAGCTGATCGCGCTCGGCCTGAAGGATGCGATGGCGAAAGCCGACGAGCTGATGGAATTCCTGGGCGGCGGCGAGCTGGCCCGCACCATCATGCTGCCGACCCTGACGCTCGAAGGCGGGCAGGCGCGCCTCGCGGGCGGCTGACCCCCGCCGCTGGCTGCATGGGGCCGCGGCTGCCACAATAGCTCCCCTGGCGCCGCGCCGAACGTGGCGCGCTGCAGTTGCGGGGGGCACGTGGAAGAGGAACTCAAGAAGGCGGCACTCGATTATCACCGCCTGCCGACTCCCGGCAAGATTTCGCTCACGCCGACCAAGGCGCTCACGAACCAGCGCGACCTGTCGCTGGCCTATTCCCCCGGCGTCGCCTACGCGAGCCTCGCCATCAAGGACGATCCGCTCGCGGCGGCCAGCCTGACCGCGCGCGCCAATCTGGTGGCGGTCGTGACCAACGGCACGGCGGTGCTGGGCCTGGGCAACATCGGGCCGCTGGCCGGCAAGCCGGTCATGGAAGGCAAGGGGTGCCTGTTCAAGAAATTCGCCGGCATCGATGTCTTCGATCTGGAGATCGCCGAGACCGATCCGGACCGGCTGGTGGACATCGTCGCGTCCCTGGAGCCCACCTTCGGCGGCATCAACCTCGAGGACATCAAGGCGCCGGAATGTTTCTACATCGAGCGCAAGCTCCGCGAGCGCATGAAGATCCCGGTGTTTCACGACGACCAGCATGGTACGGCGATCATCGTGGCCGCCGCGGTGCTCAACGGCCTGAAGGTGGTGGGCAAGGACATCGGCAAGGTGAAGGTGGCCGGATCGGGCGCCGGGGCCGCCGCGATCGCCTGCCTCGATCTGCTCGTGGCGCTGGGCCTGAAGAAGGCCAACGTGACAATTTCCGACAGCAGCGGCGTGGTCTACCAGGGCCGCCCGAAGACCGACGCCGAGAAACTCCGCTACGCCCAGGCCACCAACAAGCGCACGCTGGCGGAGATCATCGGCGAGGCCGATATCTTCCTGGGCCTGTCCGGTCCCGGCGTGCTCAAGCCCGAGGACGTGGCGCGCATGGGGCCGCGCCCGCTGATCCTGGCGCTCGCGAATCCGGAGCCCGAGATCCGGCCGGAACTCGCGCTGGGCGTGCGGCCGGACTGCATCGTGTGCACGGGCCGCTCCGACTATCCGAACCAGGTGAACAATTCATTGTGCTTCCCCTTCATCTTCCGCGGCGCGCTCGACGTCGGCGCGACGACCATCAACGAGCCGATGAAGCTCGCCGCGGTGAACGCGATCGCGGACCTCGCGATGGCGGAGCAGTCGGACATCGTCGCTCAGGCCTACGGCAGCGAGCAGCTGAGCTTCGGGCCCGACTACCTCATCCCGCGCCCCTTCGATCCGCGCCTCATCGTGAAGATCGCGCCCGCCGTGGCGAAGGCCGCGATGGATAGCGGTGTGGCCACCGACCCGATCAAGGATTTCGCGGCGTACGAGCAGCGGCTCACCGAGTACGTGTACCACTCCAGCCTCATCATGAAGCCGATCTTCACCGCGGCGAAGGCCTCGCCGCGGCGCATCGTCTTCGCCGAAGGCGAGGACGAGCGCGTGCTGCGCGCCACGCAAGTGGTCGTGGACGAAGGGCTCGCGAAGCCGCTCCTGGTGGGGCGCCCGGCAGTGCTCGAGCGGCGCATCGAGCGCTTCGGCCTGCGGATCAAGCCC
>DATFUG010000254.1:0-4194 GCA_035261025.1 Steroidobacteraceae bacterium
ACCCTGCTATGATGCCTGATCGCGGGGGAGCAGAGGCGTGAGCAGCAAGGACCATCTGATCTGGATCGACCTGGAGATGACCGGGCTCAGCCCCGACCAGGACCACATCATCGAAATCGCCACCGTCGTGACCGACCGCGAACTGAACGTCAGCGCGGATGGCCCGGACTTTGCAATTCACCAGAGCGATGCAGTCCTGGCGTTGATGGACGAGTGGAACCAGCGTCAGCACGGTGGCAGCGGGCTGCTGCAACGGGTGCGCGCGAGCCCGGTGAGCGTGGCTGAGGCCGAAAGGCAGACGCTCGCATTCCTCGCGCTGCACGTGGCGGCGGGCGCTTCGCCCATGTGCGGCAACAGCATCTGCCAGGATCGGCGCTTCCTGGCCCGCCGCATGCCGGCGCTGGAGAAATATTTCCACTACCGGAACCTGGACGTCAGCACGCTCAAGGAACTCGCCGCGCGCTGGTACCCGGGTGTGGCGGCCTCCTTCAGCAAGCGCTCGGCGCACCTGGCGCACGCCGATATCTACGAGTCCATAGCTGAATTGCGCCATTACCGCCAGCACCTGTTTATCAAATCGGCCTGAACAGCGCGGACAGTGACGCAGTTCGCGGCCCGGTGCGGCGGCACGGACGCTCCTGAAACGCATGCTATATTCGAAGCCGTGATTACGGAATGCGATCTGGTCGTTTCCTGGCGCGCACGCCCGCGCAGCTTCGTCGCGCTCATGGGCGTGTACGAAAGCAACTACCTGCGTCTCGCGGCGCTGGCGGGCAACCTGCTGCTGCTGTCCGGCAGCCGGATTTCAGATGTCGAGGGCGATTGCATCCTGGTGCTCAGCGTGCTGGAACGCGCACGCTATACGGCGGATCTGCGCCTGACGTACCTGCTCCCGGACGCGCAGCGGCCCGCGGAGCCCGCCCGGGTACCGGATCTGCGGATGCGCCTGTACCACGACGCCAGGCTACTGGAAGCCCGCAGTGTCGGCGGCGCCGGCCCAGAACGTGAACTGGATCGGTGCTGGGGCCGCAACATGATGCTAAATAAGTGGCTGGAATATTGCGCGGAATGCGGCCATTGCCTTGCGGACCCACAGCACCGCTGAGACCCCGATCGCAAAGCGCCTGGTCGCGCAAATGATGAAACTGATCAGGCAACTCGGCTTTTTGCGCCTGGCCCTCGGCCAGGGGCGCGGCGCGGACCCGGAAGACGGCCGCGTCCTGCACCTGTTTCGCAACCGCATCGAGCTGAAGAAGAGCTACAGCAGCGCGCTGGAGGAAGTTCAGCAGCTCAAGGATCGCGTCAAGCAGCAGGAAGGTGCGACGGCGCGGGTGCAGGAGATGCTCCAGGGCCTGGAAGCGCGCCTGGCGCAACCCGACAGCGCCTACCCGGCACTGGTGTTCTACCAGCTGCGGGAACTGTGGAACCTGGGGCGGAGCCTCCTGCAGCAGTTTGTCAGCGAGCTGGAGGCGCAGAAGATCGAGCACGAGCGCAAGAGCTATTTCGCGCAGTTCAATCGCCAGCAGTTCGGCCGGCGGCAGACCGTCGAAGCCGACTACATGAACGCCGAGGCCGCGGCGAGTGCGGCACGCGCACGCGTGAACGAGCAGCTGCGCCTGCTTGCCGGGCTGCAGCGCTTCTGGCACTACTTTCAGCGCCGCATCGTGAACCGCGCGCTGCATGCCGCCAACATCCAGGCGCTGCTGGCCGAGCAGGCGCTCAGCGAGGCGCGCGCGGCGCGTGACCAACTCGACGGCGAGCTGCCCAACTTCAAGGGACTGTCGCTCGAGGCGCGCCGCGCCATCAATCTGGCCGCCGTCGCCTATGGGCAGGTGCTGTGCGATCGCCTGACGCGCACCGGACTGATGGATGCCACGCGGACGGTCAGCTCCAGGCGCGAACCGGCCGACGGGGAGTACGGCAATCGCCAGAAATGCGAGCGCCTGATGAACGACATCCAGCGTGCCCGGCTGTTGCTGGAACGGCGCAGCGATGCGCTGCCGCTGATTCAGGCCGGTAGCGAAGCCCTGCGGCGCATCGCCCAGTATCGCAGCGCTTCAGACACGGTGCCGGATGCCGAGGGCCTTGCTGGTGCGGCCGTTGGCGTCGCCTCGCGCGTTCTCAGCGAGGACTGCTGGGATATTTACCGCGTGCTACTTCGCTGACGAACGGACGTCGGCGGTCGTCGTCGGCGCCGGGTTTCCCACCGCAAGTTGCGCGGCAATACGCGCCGCTTCGGCCAGCACCACGTCGGGCTGGTCATCGGCCGGCGCATCGCTCAGGGTCTTGATGGCCGGCAATCCGTCGGCCGTGCGGCGCGCATTCTCGCGAACCAGCGCCTGCTGTTCCTGGATGCTGCGCTCGTGCTGGCGCTGCTGGAGGTTGAGCGACAGGGCGTGGTCCTTGCGCGACTGCTGGAGGGCGTCCAGCGCCCCGACCAGCCACTGGTAGTCGGCATCGCTGGCCGAATGGGCGCTCTCGGTCTTGGCGAGGGTCTGCACGGTGCCGGCCAGCGGCGCCTCGGCGGCGAAGGGCACCGGGGCGATGCGGTCCCAGGGGAGCGGGGACTCCAGGGCGCTTTCGCCGACGTCCTGGAGGCTGACGCGCGCCGGCAATTCAATGTCAGGCTCGACCCCCCGAAGCTGGGTGCTCTCGCCCGTCACCCGGTAGAATTTGCCGATCGTGATGGTGAGTTGTCCGTCGGCGGACTGGCGCGACCAGCGATCGAGAGGAATCAGGTTCTGCACGGTGCCCTTGCCAAAAGTGGTCTGGCCGAGCACCACGCCACGGTGGTAGTCCTGCATGGCCGCCGCGAAAATCTCCGACGCGGAGGCACTGGTCCGGTCGACCAGTACCGCGAGTGGCCCGCCATAGGCCACGCCGGGTTCCGGATCCTCGAGAACCTCGATGTGTCCGTCGGTGTACTTGAGTTGCGCGACCGGCCCATGATCGATAAAAAGGCCGGTGAGCGCCTGCGCTTCCGGCAGGAATCCGCCGCCGTCCGCGCGCAGATCAAGCACCAGGGCATCGATCGGCCCGTCGGCCTGCAACTCGCCGATCAGGCGGCGTACATCACGTGCGGTCGTACGATAGTTCGGATCACCCGCGCTGCGGGCGTCATTGTCCTCGTAGAAGCCCGGTACGGTGATGACGCCCACGCGCAGCGACCGGTCGCCCAGCCGAATCTGGCGCAATTCTCTCTTGGCCGCGAGATTTTTCAACGTCACCCTGCCGCGCGCCAGCTGGACCACGTGCAGGTTGGTGCCGGGCGCCGCCCCAGCGGGCAGGATCTGCAGCCGCACCAGCGTGTCGGCCTTGCCGCGGATCAGCTGCACCACATCGTCCAGCCGCCAGCCGACCACATCGCTTAAGGCTCCCTCGCGTCCCTGGCCGACCGCCATGATCCGATCGTTGGGCTTGAGCACGCCCGCGGTCGCGGCCGGACCGCCGTCGATGAGCGAGCTGATGGTCACGTAATCGTCGACCTGCTGGAGCGAAGCCCCGATGCCCTCATAGCTCAGGCTCATCTGGATGCGGTATTCCTCGGCATTGCGCGGCGCGAAGTAATTCGAGTGCGGGTCATAGACGGCCGCATAGGAGTTCATCAGCGACTCGAACACGTCATCGGCGCTGACCTGGCCCACGCGCTGCAGGACACGCTGGTAGCGCTTGCGCAGGGTGTCGGCGGCCTCCGGCCAGGTCTTGCCGGTCAGCATCAGGGACAGCGCGTCGCTCTTGACCCGCTGCCGCCACAGATCGTTGAGCTCGGCGCCATCGCGCGGCCAGGGGGCCTTGTCGCGGTCAAAGGCGAAAGTCTCTTCGAGCTTCCAGTTCGGCTCGGTGGACAGCAGGCTGATGGCGTATTCGATGCGTTCCCGGTTGCGCTGCTGCAGGCGCGCAAATATCAGGAAGGCCGGATCGAGCTGGCCGGTGTGAATCATGTCGTCGAAGGCGGAGCGCCACTTCTGCATGGCCGTGATATCGGCGGCCGTGAAATAGCTCCGCTGCCCGTCCAGCGCATTGAGGTAGTGATCGAAGGCCTGAGCCGAAAACTCCTTGTCGATCGGGCGCCGGCTGTAGTGGTTCTGCTCCAGGATATTGGCGATCTGGGGCGCCAGCAGCTGCTGGCGCGCCGTCGGATGGATCGCTCCCTCCGGCAGCAGCGAAGGCGCGGCGCTCATGCCGCTGGAGCCC
>DATFUG010000255.1:0-3420 GCA_035261025.1 Steroidobacteraceae bacterium
TCCAGGTTCTCGCGCGCGCTCAAGTCCTCCCACAGCGAGAAACGCTGCGTCATGTAACCGATCTGCCGTCGCAGCTGCTCTGACTGGCGGGGAATGTCCAGGCCGAGCACGCGGATGGTGCCGCTGGTGGGCTTGATGAGCCCGCAGAGCATGCGAATGGTAGTGGATTTCCCGGAGCCGTTCGGCCCGAGGAAACCGTAGATCCGGCTACGCGGGATCGACAGTTCCGCGCCGGTGACCGCAGCGACCGGGCCGAAGCGGCGCGTTAGGCCGTGCGCCTCGATGGCGATTTCGTTCACGGGCCGCGTCCCAGCCACACCTCGACCGGCACGCCCGCCGGCAGATCGCGTGCCGCCGGATCTCCCAGATCAATTTCCGCCAGGTAGGCCAGCCGGCTGCGGTCGCGTTGCGTAAGGGCGAAGTATGGCGTGAAGCTCGCCTCGCCGGCGATGTAACGCAGGGTGCCGGAAATCGGCTGTGCGATGCCATCGATGTGCACCTCAAGCGTCTGCCCCGCACGCAGGGGAGCCCGCTCCGGCTCGGGAATGTACACCCGCGCGTAGGGGATGCCGCCCGCCAGCATGATGACCACCGGCGCTCCCGCCACCGGCCGCTCACCCAGCCGGTAGGGCAGCGCCTCAATGACACCGTCGACCGGCGCCGTGAGCCGCAGGCGCCCGAGCAAGACATCCTGCTGCTGCAGCTGCGCTGCGGCGGCCTGCACGGCCGCACGCGCCTGCTCGAGCTGCTCGCTGCGCGTGCCTTCCTGCAACAGCTCCAGTGCAGCCTGTGCGGCCGCCACCGTCGCGGCACTGCTGTCGCGCAACTGCTGCTGCTGATCCACCTGCGACTGCGCGACCAGTCCGCGTCCGAGCAGATCGGCCAGGCGCTCGTATTCCTTCCTCGCCTGGACGCGTTGCGCCTCGGCTGCCGCCAGTTGCGCGCGTGCCTGCGCCAGCTCTTCGCGCCGCGCGCCATGGACGAGTTCGTCGAGGCGGTGCTGCAGCTGGTTGACCTGGGCCGCCAGACTAGCGCGAGTGGCCGCCGCCGCTTCGCGATCGAGCTGCGCCACCAGATCACCCGTCTTGACGGCCTGCCCTTCGGTCACGGGCATCGCGACGATCTGCTCAGAGGCGGGCGCTGAGATTTCGAAGCGGTGACGCTCGACCGTACCGACCGCCGGTACGCGGCCCTCGCGGGCACAGCCCGCCGCCAGCGCCAGCACACCGAAGAGGGGGCCGAAGCGAAGCAATTCCAAACCTGCTCTCCGATGGCTTGCCGCCGAGCATTGTATGCAGAGCACCGGACAGGGCGCCAATCAACGCGCCTCGCGGCAAAGTGCCGCGAGCGCTTGCCGGCCGTGGAACTTACAGGCTAACGTGCGCTCTGAAGGGTTTGGACCGCTGGGGAATTCCGAATGTCCTATCGCTGGCCCGGGCGATCGCTCCTCGCCGCGGCGCTTTGCCTCCTCGCGGGCACGACGCTGTGCGCCCAAGCCGCACCCTGGCAGCGGCGGTCGGCGGCCGATCGTCCCACCGATCGCATCATCGTCAAGTGGCGTGACCAGGGCGTGGCGGCCATGCAGATCCAGGGCAGCGCGAATCGCGCCGCACGCCTGAGTGCCAGCACCGGCGTGCACGTCACCGCAATGCGGGAGATTCACGACCGGCTCGATCTGATGCGCCTGGACTCACCCGTGGCGGGAGCCGACCTGATGCAAGTCATCGCGCGATTGCGCGCCGATCCCTCGGTGAAATACGCCGAGGTCGATGCGCGTCGCTATGTACTGGCCTTTCCCGCCGACGCACCCGACGATCCGCGCTTCATCGCGGGCAGCGACTCCGCGGGCCAATGGCTAGGTCAGTGGTACCTGAAGGATCCCACCAGCACCACACCGGCGGCAATCGGCGCCACTACGGCATGGCAAACCTCCACCGGCGCGGGCTACGTGGTCGCGGTGCTCGACACCGGTGTCAATTTCACTCATCCCGACCTCGGCACCTACGGGGCGGGCGGCAAACTGCTGCCCGGATTCGACTTCATCTGCAACGACTCCGGCGCAAATTGCAGTTCCGGCACCGGTGGCAACAGCTATCTCGTCGCCAACGATGGAAACGGCTGGGATAGCGATGCGACCGATCCTGGCGACTGGATAGACGTGGTTGATCTGGCGCGCAGCGATCATTTCTTTGACGGCTGCGGTACGGACTTCTACCCCAATCATCACGTTGACAGCAACTGGCACGGCACGCGAGTCGCTGGCCTCATCGGCGCGATCACCAACAACGGCGTCGGCGTTGCAGGTGTCGCGCCCGGCGCCTTCATTCTGCCGGTACGCGTCATCGGCAAGTGCCATGGGTACCTGTCCGATATCGTCGCAGGCATGTACTGGGCCGCGGGCCTGACGTCCCCGAGCCTCACGAACATCGACGTCAACCCTTATCCGGCACCGATCCTGAACTTGAGTTTCGGCGGCTTCGGTCCGTGCTCGCAGAGCGAGCAAGACGCGGTCGATGCCCTTGACCAGGACGGGCACCTGGTGGTCGTCGCCGCCGGGAATGACGGCGGGCCGCTGACGGCCCCGGCCAATTGCCAGGGCGTGCTCGCAGTCGCCGGTGTGCGCCACGTCGGCACCAAGGTGGGTTACAGCAACGTCAGCAGCACCGCCGCCGCGGTAAGCATCGCGGCGCCCGCTGGCAACTGCGTCAATCTGAACCCGGGCAATCCCGGCCTGCCCTGGACCCTGCCCTGCGTCTATTCAATTGAGACCACCAGTAATGATGGCCTGACGACGCCGGGCAACCCCTTCTATACCTACGCGCTGTTCAACGCCGCCTACGGGGGCACCACTCTTAGCGCCAATGAGGCCAACGTCGGCACCAGCTTTGCGGCTCCAATGGTCGCCGGGGTCGCGGCGCTGATGGTGCAGGCCAATCCGCACTTCACCACTCAACAGCTGATTGCGCGGATGCAGGCAGCGGCAACGCCATTCCCCGTTCCGGCGCTGGCTCCCCCCGGCGGCGTCTGCCATGTCGCCACTCTGACCGTGGATGCCAGCGGCCAGAACTACACCGACGTACAAAATGCCGAGTGCCAGTGCACGACCAGTACCTGCGGCGCCGGTATGCTGAACGCTGCCGCTGCGGTCGGTCTGGCGCTCAATCCGCAGGCCAGCATCATCACTTCCGCTGACACGGCCAGCGTTGGGGAAAGCATCACGCTCGATGGCAGCAAGAGCAGTGCAGCGGCCGGCCGCACGGTTGAAACCTATCGTTGGAGCGTCAGCCCCGATATCGCTATCGAAAATCCCGACAGCGCGGTGGCCAAGATCATATTCCCGGCCTTGCGTCCCATCACGGTGACGCTGACCGTCACCGACAGTGTCGGCCGGCAGGATCAGGCCTCGAAGACCATCAATTC
>DATFUG010000256.1:0-3698 GCA_035261025.1 Steroidobacteraceae bacterium
CGCTCCGGCACCGGGGGCTACGAGCTGCTGAATGTCGGGAAGGGCGGCAGGCTGTGGATCACATTCAGCGCCAAGGAGAAAACCACCTCGGTGCTAATCAGCGGCAAGCTTATCGTCCTGCCGGACGACCTTGCGTCAATCTCGGTTCTCTCTCTGGGCCCTGCTGATGCCGAGACGGACGCGTCCACGGTGTCGGCAGCAGCGCGCGACCAGCTGATCGACGACGTCGAGAGACTGCTGACCAGGCTATACGTGTCTCCGGATGTCGGTCAAAGTATGGCGAGCACGCTCAAGACAGAGCAGAAGCGCGGCGACTATCGCGACATCACGGACAGCCTGATTCTTGCCCACCGGCTAACCGACGAATTGCTTGCGATCAGCCACGACAAGCATATCAAGGTTGGTTTCAGTCAAGAGGTTGTACCACCCGACCCGACTGACTTGCCGGACCGAAGGCCTGACATAGCCCCCGGGCTCCAGCAAAGGCTCAAAGCCAGGAATTGTGGTTTTGAAAAGGTCCAACACTTGGCGCCCAATATCGGTTATCTCAAACTAAACGAATTCGCAGAACCGAGAGTGTGCTCGGACACTGCCATTGCCGCTATGGCTCTCCTCGCCGACAGCGACGCAGTCATATTCGATCTGCGCGAGAACCACGGTGGCTCCCCGCGCATGGTTGCGCTGCTTTGCAGCTATCTGCTCGAGACTCCCACACATCTCGGCGACTTCTACGATCGCCAGAAAGACACCACCGAGCAATCGTGGACGTTCCCGTATCTGCCGGGTAAAAAGTTCGTGAGCAAGCCAGTGTTCGTGCTTACATCCCCTCAGACGTTCTCCGGCGCAGAGGAATTTAGCTACGATCTGAAGAATCTCAAGCGGGCGACCTTGATCGGCGAGACCACCGGTGGTGGCGCTCACATCGTGGCGCCGCACCGCCTCAGTGATCACTTTGTCATAGGCATTCCCTTCGGCAGGTACATCAGTCCGATTACCGGGACCGATTGGGAGGGCACAGGAGTGGAGCCGGATGTGAAGGTCGCCGCTGCCGACGCGCTTGAAGAAGCGTTGAAGCGCGCGCGTGAGCCGACTATCGGTAACCAACTCAATCGTTAGGCCAAGCGCGCGCAACTTGTTCGCGGCGTCGTCATAGACTCCAGCCCGACTCGGCAATCGCAACGAGAGGATCGATCTTCATCGCGCAGTAGCCAATCCGAATGAAAAAATGGGTGCAACGATTGGGCAGGGGACTGGGAGCCGTGGTGGTGGCTACCCTTTTTATTGGGGTGGCCTATGAACAAACTGGGCGCTACCAGACTGTGCGCCGATATCCGCCGCCCGGTCGAATGGTCGATATCGGCTCTCGCCGTCTGCAGCTCGATTGCCGGGGGGCCGGCTCGCCTACAGTCGTCTTCGAGTCCGGACTCGTTTCCGAAGGATCTTTGAGCTGGACCGCTGTCCAGACCCCGATCGCAGCCGTGACCCGGGCATGCTCTTACAGCCGGGCGGGCATCATGTGGAGCGATCCGCGCCCGGGCCCTTTTAGTGGTAAGCAGGCGGCGGAGGACTTGCACGCGCTTTTGAGTCGAGCGGGCGAGAAGGGGCCTTTTGTGTTGGTAGGGCACTCGCTCGGCGGCCCCTACAACATGATCTTCACGAAATACTTTGGTGCCGGGGTTGCCGGCCTGGTGTTTGTCGAATCTGCCCATCCCGATCAGGACAAACGTGCGGCCGTCATTGTGCCGGCGAACCTGCCACCAGAGCCACATTGGCAGCTCCCGCTTCTCTCGGCGTTGTCTTGGACCGGCGCCACGCGAAACTACGCCCATCAGACCAGTTCTCCTTCGGACCTGATGCCGCATCAGTTGGCTTCCGACTTCGACGCCGATGTGGACTATTTCCCAACCTCTCTTAGGGCGTTCATCCAAGAGACCGACGCTATGCCGGACACTTTCGCCGAAGCAGGTACACTTCGAGACCCTGGGGCTCGCCCTGTGTATGTATTGGCTGCCACGAGGAAGATGCACCCATCGCACCTGTTAACAGCTGAGATGGGCAAGCAGCTTGATCAGGCACGGGAGGACATGGATCACGAGATGGCGTCGTGGTCCTCACGCGGGCAACTTGAGTGGGTGGATAGCCCTGAACACTACGTTCAGTTCTATCACCCTGAAGCCGTTGTAAACGCTGTCAAATCTGTGGTCGAGTCGGCCCGGGCTGAACAGGCTGCTCAAACTCACAACGGCCACTGAGGATTTCTGCTTCGTCGTCGGGAGACCGCTGTAAATTTTCTTTATTACTGCGCAACCCTGTGAAATCCGAGAAGTGCTGGTACTGCAACTCCGCCACAAGGCGGACCACCTCGACTGCAATCACCGGGTCAGCAGCAGACGCGGGCTGAATTTCGGATTTCACGGCCACGATTGGACAGGTTCACTCAATGATTGACATTTGGATGGTGAATTTGCCTACTGCGACGTTGCATTGCAGGTGGGCTGTCGGAGTCTCGACAGCGACTCCGTTGGGGGAGAAAGGGGATGCGAACGCCTAATCAGGTTTTGCTGTGCGGAGTACTGGTATGCCTGGCGATTGCAACACTGCCCACGTACGCGGCGCAGCGGCCGCCGCATGCAGATCCAATGGCCCGAATCCACGCCTTCGCCCGAGCCCGGATGGTCAACGGAAGCGTCCCTAGCGCGGCGCACCTCAGGGCACTTAAGCAGCGCGCAAGTCTGCAGCAGGCGGCAGTCAGTCAGGGTCGGAACCGGATTGGCGCGCTCGCCGAAGTTACAACAGCGACGCAGTCCCCGTGGATCTCGCTGGGGCCAAGTCCGGCCCACTTCGCGGGATCGGCGCTGCCGGGCGACTACAGCGGCAAGGTCGACGCGATTGTCGTGGATCCGCGAGATTCCAACGTCGTATACGTGGGCACCGACAGCGGTGGCGTCTGGAAGTCCGTGGACGGCGGCACGAACTGGCGGCCGCTGACCGACAACACTGCGCTGCTGGGGATCGGAGCGCTCGCGCTTGATCCTTCGGATCCGAACGTGATCTACGCCGGAACCGGCGGGGACTTTGGTTTCTATCTGGAGGCTGGCGTCATCAAGTCGACCGACGGCGGCGCGACCTGGACAAACATTGCCGCACCTTTTCTCGCCTCAGGCCGGCCCCAGTTTCTGCAGTTTGGTATTGATCCGAATAACAGCCAGATCGTACTGGCTGCAACCGATTACGGCCTGTGGCGCTCGACCGACGCGGGTCTTACATGGACGCATCAGACGACGGCGCCATCCGGATCGGTGCTTTTCGATCCCCACCATGCGGGCGTTGCCTACTACACGCAGGAATACCTGCAGTGGAACGATGGTACTGACGGGCTATACCGATCGAACGACAGCGGCGCGACCTGGACGCACATCGGCAACACCGGTGGAAATGCCATCCCGCCAGCCGTCGTGAGCCTAACCCCAAAGGTGTACCTGGACCCCATCAATTCCCAGGTCCTGTACTACCAGACCGCGGTGACTTACTTCTCGGAGACTTCGGGTAACGGAGCGATCTACAAGTCTACCGATGGCGGCGCAAACTGGACGCCGTTGCCGTCCTTGCCACCCCTCTGCTGCCAAAAGTACGTCAGCGCGTTCGCCGTAAACCCAACCAACCCCAATATCCTTTACGCTGGCATCATCGACCTCTAT
>DATFUG010000257.1:0-2511 GCA_035261025.1 Steroidobacteraceae bacterium
TGGACCTGCGCGTTGCGGGTGCGCGGCTGACCGGAGCGCTCAGCGGCACGAAGATTGTCGATGGGCCTCAGATCAGCGGGCTGCTGCACCTGGCGGATGTGTCGCTGCGCGAGTTGCTGAAGAGTTTCGACGTGACCTTGCCGGTGACACGCGACGCCGCCGCCTTCGGGCGCTTCGGATTTGAAGGCCAGCTGGCGGCGAGCGCCCATGCGCTCATGCTCAACGATCTGAAACTGCGGTTCGACGACACGACCGCCACGGGCCACGCCGGTATCAGCGATCTGGACCGCATGGCGCTCGCCTTCGGCCTGGACCTCGATCGCATCAACGCCGATCGCTATCTGCCGCCGTCCGCGCCCGCCACCGCGGGTGGTGCGAGGGCCAGGAGCCCGGCGCCGACGCCCATTCCGGCGGAACTGATCCGCAGCCTTGATGTGCGCGGCACGCTGGCGGTGCGCGATGCGGTCTTTGCCGGCATTCAGTACAGCCATCTGCGCCTCGGCATCAACGCCGCCGGTGGCCGGCTGCGCCTCTTTCCCTCCGAGGCGCAGATGTACGGCGGGCAATATCACGGCGACATCACGGTCGACGCGTCGGGGAAAGTGCCGCGCGTCAGCTTCGACGAGCATGTGACGGGCGTGGATTTTGAGCCGCTGTTCAGCGACATGTTCGAGACCAGGCGGGTCTCGGGTCGGGGCAATGCGGCGATCAAGGCGGCGGGCGCGGGCGCGGATTCCGCGGCCCTGCTGCGCACGCTGACGGGAACGCTCGAGTTTCACGTCGACAACGGCGCCCTGGAGGGCGCGGATCTGTGGTACGAGATCCGGCGTGCGCGCGCCGTGCTGAAGCAGCAGCCCATCCCGGCGCGCAGCGGCCCGGAGCGCACGCCCTTCACGGCGTTTTCGGGCACGGGCCGCATCACCAACGGGGTGGTGTCCAATGAGGACTTGATCGCCGCGCTCCAGTACCTGCAGGTCAAGGGCCGCGGCACGGCGGATATTGCCGCCGGCACGCTCGATTACCACCTGGACGTGCTGGTCCAGAATATTCCTGCAGCCGGCAGCGAGGGTGCGGAGGCGCAGGACCTCGCCGGCTTCAAGCTGCCCGTGCTCATCACGGGTAGCTTTGGCTCGCCGAAGGTGCGGCCGGATCTCGCTGGCATTGCCAAGGCACGCGTGCAACAGGAAGTGGACAAGAAGAAAGAGGAACTCAAGCAGAAGCTGAAGGACCAGTTGCAGGACAAGCTGAAAGGGCTGTTTGGAAACTAGCATGTCCCGAAGGCTGCGGGTCGCGGTGCTGCTGGGCGCCTTGCTGGTCTGGTTCCTGCCGCTGGGCTCCTACCGCCTGTTCAATCCGGACGAGGGCCGTTACGCGGAAATCGCGCGCGAAATGGCCGCCGGCGGCGACTGGGTGACACCGCGGCTGGACGCGCTGCGGTATTTTGAGAAGCCACCGCTCCAGTACTGGGCCACGGCGGCGACTTACCAGGTCTTCGGCGCGAGCGAATGGAGCGCGCGCCTGTGGGTGGCGCTCACCGGGTTTCTGGGCCTGCTGCTGACCGGGTGGATCGGCGCCCGCCTGTTTGGCGCCACCGCCGGCGTGCTCGCCGCGCTGGTGCAGGCCGGGGCGCTCCTGTACCTGGGCCTCGCCCGGATTCTGACGCTCGACATGGGCCTCACCGTCACCCTGGAGCTGGCGCTCTGCGGCCTGCTGCTGCTCGCACAGCCGGAGCGCAAAGACGCCGACGCACGGCTCGGCGCAGGGCTGCTGGCGTTCGGCGTGGCACTCGCGTTTCTGGCCAAGGGGCTGGTCGGGATCCTGATTCCCGGCGCAGTCGGAGTGCTATACATGCTCTTGCGTCGCGATTGGGGACTGGCCCTGCGCGCGCGTCCCTGGTGGACGCTGCTCGCGCTGGGCGTCATCGCCGCGCCCTGGGTGCTGCTCGTCGAGAAGCGCAATCCCGGCTTTGCGCAGTTCTTCTTTGTGCACGAGCACTTCACCCGTTTCCTGACCCGCGTGCACCAGCGCTACGAGCCCGACTGGTTCTTCATCCCGGTGTTGCTGGTGGGCTTCATGCCCTGGACGGCGCTGCTGCCCGCGATCGCGCGGTGCAGCTGGCGGGACTGCCGCAACCGCGATGGGCCGGTCCAGCTGCTCGTGATCTGGCTGGTCTTCGGCCTGGTGTTCTTCAGTCTTTCGCAATCGAAGCTGGTGCCCTACATCCTGCCGTTGTTCCCGGCGCTGGCGCTGCTCGCGGGCCGGAGCCTCGGCGCGCTCGAGGCCGCCACGCTACGGCGCGCCCTGCTGGTCGGCGGCGCGTTCTGGCTGGCTCTGGGCCTGGCCGTGCTGCTGCTATGGCGCGAACCCGCGATGGCCGCCCGGCTCGATATCGCCGCAGGTCCAGCAGGTCCGGCCATCGGCACCGGCTTCCTGCTCGCGGCATTGCTCACCGCGGCGGCGGCTTGGCTCGCGCCGAAGGCCGGCGCAGTCGTTGCCGTCGCCACAGCCACG